>CAYUWT010000106.1:0-4228 GCA_964448625.1 uncultured archaeon | reverse complement strand
AGACTTGGCGGAGAGGAACAAGAAGATTTGACATCAGATTTTAGAGTCATTTATGATGGTAGAAGAAGCGACCTTCATGAATCGATCCCATTTCCTTAACTGTGTTGAATCCGAATTAGCTTTCAACAATCGCAAACCTCGCAAGCCCATCTGGCGAGGAGAAAAGCAGATTCCCGCCGCACCTGCAGAGACCTGCAAGCGGCGGCAGCTCATAAAACTCTGAGCAGCCTTCGCATGTGTAACCTTTCACTTTGCTGTATGGCACGCTTTCAAGCACCTTAACCTTCTCGTTTGATTTCGCTATGGCATCGAACAGCCCCATCTGCCTCCCGTTTCGCAGAAGCTCATTCTTTGAAATCCCCATGACCGAAAAGATCCTCTCAAGCGGCGGCAGGAGCTGATTCTCGATGTAATAGCGCGAATCAATCTGAAGCGAGTGCTCCATTACATAAGCAGGATCCTCAGCCCTCTTCGAAAGCAGCTGCGTCCCCTTCACAATCACAAAACCTATCCTGTCCCCTATACCCGGCGCCTCCCCCCGGCTACGCATCTGCATCTTCTTCACAAGCTCTATATGAGGCTGCATACCTTCATAGCTCTTCACAGGCTTGGTCATGGTCTTCGTGACAATCAGCTCGCCCAGGGGTATCTCCCCATTCAGCAGCTTTATCGTAATCCCCTTGAAATATTCCAGCGCCTTCTTCCTGTCATTCTCAACCAGGATTATCCTGAGAACCTCCCCTATGCTCTTGCTCACAAGCGGGCACCAGTCCCTCCTCACAGTCTCTATCCCCTTCGTTTCAATCTCCTCCTTCCATATCCCATCCGCAGTCTTCACAAAGCTCCACGCAGCATACCTCTTCTTGGTGAGCGGAAGGAAGCGCTTAAAGATTTTCTCAAACTCAAGCTCCACCCCCTTCGGCAATATCCCGTTGGCATACTCCACAATCTCATTTGCCTTCGCTTCAATACTCTCGAAATCCTCCTCACCTTCAATCCTCACGAAAACACTATCAGTATCCCCGTAAACCACATTCAATTTGAACCTCTCCTCTATAGACCTCTTCGTATCTATGATAGTCTTCCTCCCTATGGCTGTAATCGCATTCGCTATCTCGAGGTTGAAAAGCTTGCTGTTGACATATCCGAAATATCCGTAGAAGGCGTTTGCAAGCGTCTTGTAGGCCCACTGCTTTGCATGCAGCATTCTTGCAATATCTTTCTGTTTCGCTTTCCTGAGCTGGGCCTTTGTTTGCTGTCTCGCCTGCATCAGCTCCTCCACTATCCTCGGTATCACTCCGACCCTTATTTCAGGCTTCAGGAACCTTGCCCCCGAGGGGGTGATTATGCAGTTCTCATCATCCTTTGTAAGAGTGGTGGGGCAGATGTTGAAGCTTTTGATGATCGAGGGATACATGGAACGGAAATCAAGAACTGCAACCGAGCTGTGCAGCCCCTTCGCAGGCTCGAGGACCTCCCCCCCAAACAATGCTTCTCCCGGCTTTTCAGGCCTTGAAGGGAAGACGTAGCCTTCCTTGTTGAACTCCCGCAGGAGATAATTCTCAATCCTTGCCGCTTCCCCGCTGTAAAGAGTTTCCTGCAGAAGCGTGCCTGACACCTTTGCCAGCGCAATATACTTGTCCAGAAGGTTGAGGAGCACAACAAGATTCATCGCAAGCACAGCATCCTGCAGGCAATATGCGGCCAGTTTTTCATACTCCTTCCCGCCGCCCTTAAAATATTTCGGTATATCCGATTTCTTCACATCCTCCTTTTTCTGGCCCAGCAGCTTCTCCGAAACGTGATCAAGCCCGTAGCGCTGCAGGCTGAAGTCCTTCTTGATTATCTGATAACTGTCAACCACTACCCTTCCGGGCACGTACGAAACGCCCCTCTGCCCTATCCTTTTTGCGAATGCGGGCTTTTGTGCACACCTCCCGAACACAGGCCTTATGCCATTCTGCTCCATCCTCTCCAGAAGGTAGGGCATGTCAAACCCGTTCACATTGAACCCTGTAATAACATCCGGGTCATACTCTATTATAAGGCTGGCAAACTCCTCCAGCATTTCCTTCTCATCCCCAAAGCTTGTCACCCCTTCATACCTCCTGAGCCCGTACAAAAACTGCTTCCCCCCTTTATGCTCGTGGCTCAGCATAACCCCTATCATGACAATCCTGTCCTTCTTTGCATCAGGAACATTGCCACTCTCTGAGACGCACTCTATATCAAACGAGAGCATGCGTAACTCAGCAATCTCATCCCTTTTCACAGGTTCAATCACACTTGCCTGCACCTTCACATCAGCCCTCACTGATTCAGTTCCAACGCCATTTCCATCAGCTATCATTACCCATCCCATTCCCGCAAGCCCCGCATCAGCCATAAACCGTGTCCTGAAAAGTATATCAGCCTCGTAAACCTCGCAACCCTGGCTTTTCAGCTTTTCCCTCAACTCAGGCACAAGCTGCGGGTTGTTCATGATGATTTTATAAATCACCCTCTGGCCCACCCCTATGACCGTTTTCCTCACTGTTTCAACCTTCAGCACCCCAGCTTCCCTTGCCACCTTTTCAGGGTCGCACTCAAGCACATAAAAATACGGCAGGCAGCCTTCCCTGAACGCTACAACACTCCTCCCCTTCACATCCTTTCCGAAAATCCTTATTACCGGCCTGCTGTTTACAAGAATATAGTCTATGTCAAGAATCTGCATTTCCAGTCCCATAGTTTAAACTTTATACAGCCCCAATAAAAACACTCCCGAAGCCGGTCATATATTTTGCAGCACACAGGTTAATCCAGCTGCCGCAGAACGCGGAATTTTACTGTGAAAAGCAAAAGTTTCGCGAAGAATTTTGGAGCCTCCAGCCCCAGATTCAGCTTGCTTTCCCCGTAAAGCCTGTCCTCAAAGGTTACAGGTATCTCGGCTATTTTATAGCCCTTATATGCCGTTTTCATTATCATCTCCAGCAATATGGAATTTGTGTTTTCAGCGGTTCTTATAGACCTCCACACACCCATTCGTACCACCCTGAAATTGGCGGAAAAATCATGCAGCCCTATTCCTGTTATCAGCCTCACCACCCTGTTACCCAAAAGGCTGACAATCCCCTTGAGCTTTATCTGCATGCTGGGCTTCATATAACCCCCTTCAGGCATATGCCTGCTCCCCACAACAAGATCAAATCCTTCCTCCAGCTTTTTTATCAGCCTGCCCATATCCTCAACCTTAAATGACATGTCAGAATCGCTCGAAAGCATGTATTTACCTCTTGCGCTGTTGTACCCCACCCTCAATGCAGCCCCTATGCCCTCTTTCCTTCCCTTAACAATAACCCTAACATTTCCATATTTCCTGCCAAGCCTTTTTGCAATCTCCGCTGTGCCATCAGGCGAGCTGTCATCGACTATGATTATTTCCCCGCTAATCTTTTCACTCCTGAGGAACCCCTCTATTTCCGGTATCATGGCTTCTATGTTCTCCTTCTCATTGTATGTTGGCAGTATTATGGAAAGCTCATGCATAATATAACTCTGGTTGCCATCAGCAATAAATTGCACCGCAGAAAGTAACTGTTATGCATAAACCCCGATTCTTTACCAACTTCCCGTACATTAATGTACGGGTAATTAACTACCCGAACCTTAAGGTTCGGGAAGTTTACGGGATCCTTGCAGTGCTTATCCTTTCCCTTGCTCTCAGGCTTTACAATCTGCCATCGCGCGAGCTGGGCATAGATGAAGGCTTTACATTGCAGGCCTTAAGCCTGCCGTTTCCTGAGATGTTCGCTTTGCTTGCAGGCGTTGGAATCACACCCCCCGTGTACTATATTTTTGCAAAGCTCCCCTTCGCTATATGGGGAGCTCTTGGGGTAAAACTCCTATCAGCAGCCCTCAGCGCCGGCGCTGCTGTATTCACATACCTTCTTGCAAGAGAGTTGTTCGGCAGGAAGACAGCTTTTGCAGCCGGCATTTTATTTTCCGTGATGCCGCTTGCAGTTGCCTACGGGCAGCATATGCGCACATACGCCTTGCTTATGCTGCTCTTCACCGCAAGCCTGTTTTTCATGCACCGCTTTATCTCAACAAACAGCACAAGGTATCTTGCGGTTTTAACCGTCATTAACATAATGCTCCTCTACACGCATTATCAGGGCGCCTTCATAGTTTTCCTTGAACTTTTGTATTTTTTCTGGCTGCGGAAATCCCATAAACTCAACTTAAA
>CAYUWT010000105.1:0-4233 GCA_964448625.1 uncultured archaeon | reverse complement strand
GGTTGAAGGTTTTGTCCAGCAAAGCTTCTGCGAAGAGGCTGTCAAAAGGTTCAAAGCCCATCCAAAAATCTCAATGGACGCTGTTGATCCCCCGATAGGAAAGCTTGGCATATCCCTCTACGAGTTCAAAGACCCTGCAGAATATTTTTCTAAGGCTGCTGAATACCAGCGCTATGTGAATCATATCTTTGAGGGAATGGGAAACCCGCTGGAAGACATAGCGGATAAGATGCGGGATTTTTCCGAATCACAAAAGAGCTGTTTCAGGCCTCTCATACACAACGGCAGAGATGCATTTTATGGTGTTGTAAGGGAATGGTACGGAAGAAGGGATGGTTTGGCAGCATTGCCCCATGAGGACTGGATAGAGCCCCGGCATGATCCCCGCTTCAGTGAGCTTGAGACCTCCACAGCATCCGCCCAAGCCTCCCTAGTCATCTGCCTGAGCAACGGGAAGGAAGGGGGCGCAACCCGCATTTATGATGTGCGGCCTACTGTGGAACAGTTCAATAATCCGGGAAACAGGGAAGGGTATGGATTCAAGAGGGATTTTGTTAGGGAGGCTAGGTATGTCGATGTTCATTTGAAGCCCGGAGATGTTCTTGTCTTCCCTTCCACCAGCCTGCATTATGTGGAATCCGTCCCAGCAGACGGCCCTCCGCGCGTGACAAGGCAGATGTTCATCGGTTGCATGCCCAACGGGGACATAATCTACTGGTCCTGATAAGTTCAAACGAGCTCAAACGAAATCTCCAGCTCCTTTCTGCCAGGTCTCGCTCTGTGCTTCAGAATTTTTACCCTTCCTATTTCCCCGGTTGTTTTCATATGCGGCCCCACGCAGCAGTTTATGTTCCAGTTTTTTATTGTGGGGTCGGCTATCGTCAAGCTGATAGGAAAAAATATTGCGGATAAGGGAAAAATTTTGGAGGAATATCAAAAATAATAAACTTGAGTTAAATTTTAGTATGGTAAAAATTAAACTATAGTTCAATTTTAGTAAGATTTAAATACAGGCGCACCCAATTATATGAATGGCGTACATAGAAAGGGAAATAAGGGAAAAATTCAGGAAGGTGGCCGGCAGCTATAATGTCGTCGCTCTAGTTGGAGCCAGACAAGCAGGAAAGACCACGTTCTTGAAGGAACAAGCTAAACAGCTTCATACATCTTATGTTTTGTTTGACGACCCGGATTCAAGGGGGCTGTTCGAAGAGGACATCAAAAAATTTGAGATGCAGTATGTCGAGGGGTATGATGTTGCTGTGCTGGATGAGATACAATACTGCAGGGATGCGGGAACAAAGCTCAAATACCTTGCAGACAAGGGCAGAAAGCTGTGGATAACATCATCCTCCGAAATCATTTTGGGAAAGGAGATACTGTCATATCTTGTGGGGAGGGTCTCTATTTTGAGACTGTATCCATTCTCCCTGGCAGAATTCCTCTCTGCCAAAGGGCGGAAAGCCGCCACACACAAAATCGCTGAGAGGAACGTGTGGGAGCACATGACTTATGGGGGCTATCCCAAGGCTGTAATCACCGAGGATATCGAGATGAAGAAAATCATCCTCAAGGATTTGCATGACACCATAATACTGAAGGATGCGGCCAGAACGTTTTCCATAGATGACATAAGGACGCTGGAAGAGCTGGCAAAATACCTTTCAGCCAACATAGCCGGCCTTCTGTCCTATGAGAAGGTTTCAAAGGATATCAAAATCTCCTTCCAGACGCTGAGGAAATATCTTGATGCCATGGAAAAGAGCTATGTCATCGTCAGGGTCAGGCCTTTCTACAAAAACATGGCAAAGGAGATAACAAAGCAGCCGAAAATTTATTTCATGGATACGGGTCTCAGGAATCTGGCTGCAAAGGCGTTCGGCGCAGAGGCTGAAGGCAAAATCTTTGAAAACTATGTGCTTTCGGAGCTTATGAAGCTGGGCTTCGAACCCAAGTACTGGAGAACAAAATCAAAGTCGGAGGTCGATTTTGTGGTAGAGAAGGACGGCATGGTCATCCCCGTGGAGGTCAAATTGAATGCCGAAGCCGGCAAAATCGAGAGAGGCCTGCGCTCTTTTATAGAGGCCTACAGGCCTAAAACAGCCCTTGTTGTGACGTACAAAGGGGAGAAAGGTGAAATGAAAGTGAGGGGATGCAGGACTGTTTTCACGGATGTGCTTGGGATGAAAAAATTGCTTATATAAAGCAACCGAATCCAGGAATATGGCAACAACAGAGCAGATAAAACGGCATATACAGAACGCTTTTTTGACATTTATTTTCCGGATACCATCAGAAGACCTAAAGGTCAGCAGCCGTCAGCTCCTCCATAAATGCCCTCAGCTTGCCATTGTTTTCGCGCAGTTTCATAATATAGGCGGCCCATGCTCCATTTTCACCGAGCTTCTCATGAAGGGCGCGCACCCTTTTCAGAAATCTGCAGGCTTCCCTATAGTTTTCACGGCCTTGCGCTCTTATAAGACTCTCAGCATGCTGCCTGTATATTTCAAGGGCTGCACGCGGTCGTGTAACTTCAGCGGCTTTCGCCACCTGAAGCCTCATGCTATGTCTGTAACCATAGAAATCATCGTCGTCCTCAGTTTTCACAGCCTCAAATGCCTTGTCAATATCCTTCTCATCAAGATATATGCTAGTCAAAATGCCCCTATACACCTTTCCTTTCAGAAAAAAGAGCAATTGTGTTCTCAGCTCCTCCCACCGGCCCAACTGTTGCGCCAGCTTGCGTGCCTCCTGATATCCTGCCAGCCCCGGCATCATGAAGAAAATCTTAACGACCAGCTCCAGCGCTGCTCTGCTATCCTTTTTGGTATAAGCGCGCTTTTTGAGCCATTCCAGAATGCGCGTATCCTTTGTCTTTTTTGACCTCTCTGCTATCAATCGCTCGGCAGCTTCTGCCTGCCTGTGACGGACAAAAATATCAGCCAGCTGCAGCAGGTCGTAGTCCTTTGAGCTCTCCGCTTCTTTTATAGCTTCATCAAGTCTGCGGCGCTTTAGCAGCCTGTCCACAAGTTTCTCTGTGCAGCCTGTGTCGCGGCAAATCTGCAGAAAGGCTTCATCGTCCAGTGTCTCTTTTTGCAATTGGAGCAAAAAACTGCCATATTCCTGGCATCCCCAGTCCCTGTCTGCACTCGGCAGTTCCTTACGAATCCAGCCGACCAACAGCTGCCTTTCCTCCGCAGTGGCATGTTTCATTGCTATCTCCGGCACCTCATAGCCGAGATCTATACCGCCCAACTCCACATCAACCCGATATACATCAAAAAGTGTCTGCAATATTGATTCTCTTACAGCACTATCCCTTTCAGCAGCCAGGCATTTTCCCAATTCAGTCACGCATTCCTGCACAACACTGCCCAATTCACCTTCGTCATCATTGAGCATTTCATCATTAGCCATGATGGCTGCACATACAGCTCCATATACTGCGGCTGCGCTCACATAATCCTTCTGCTTGGTAAATCCGTCCCCCACCTCCTTCATCCCAAGCAGTTCATCAGCTATGCTTCTCTCAACTCCCCAGCCATAGTTTATATGCCTGAAAGCTGCCATCGCCTGCCTCTTGTATGCTTCAGCATCAACCTTCATGCGCCTCTTGCCGGGTGCAGGCAGAGAAACCTCTAGAAGCGATTCGAAATCCGGCTGCACTCGCAGCATTTGCTTGATAAGCGCAATGAGCTCTGTCCTGCTGCGTTTCTCCAGAGCCTTATCAACATCCTCAACTTCCCTGAAATCCTCCGGTCTCGCGAGCCATGTCAGCAGAAGGGCGGCAACATGCTTGCAGAATCCGCCGCTGCCAACAGGGCATGAGCATTTGGCTTCATCAATCCCTTTTGTTCCAACAGTGGCTTGCACGCGATATGGCTCAGGCCTCGAGCCTTCACACAACGCTTTCAACATCATCCCTTGTTTGCGGCCGTTGAAGATTGCGCCTCCATGGAAATACTTCAAGCCTCGCTGGAAGCTCCTCTCTCCAACACGAGTTTCAATATCCTTTTCTGTCAGTTTAAAGTTATCCATAGTTTTCTATGCGCTTTAATTATTTTCTGCCTGAATTTAAGCCTTTACGGAACCAATTTTTGCGAATTGAACTGGCGAAAAAAGAAAACCGAGTACTGCAACATTTCCTGCACATCAGGTTTATAAATTCTCGTCGTCTATTAGTTCTTCATGAGCATGAAAGAAGGCCATCAGATGGATAGAACCGGTTTTGTC
>CAYUWT010000104.1:0-4239 GCA_964448625.1 uncultured archaeon | reverse complement strand
ACCGAACATTTTGGCAACCAATATTAGCCTTTGCACACAATAGCTTTGTATGGTCCTAGAAGCCCTTTCCCCCTATTTCCTTCAGCCATGGGGCCTGCTTGCGTTGCTCTCGCTCATACCGCTTATTATAATCTACCTCAAGAAGCCGAAACCCAGGCACATGTATTTCCCCTCCCTTGAATTCCTCATGAAGCGGGAGCGCAAGAGGATAAGCGCCTCATGGCTTTCCAGGATACTGGATGACCCGCTTTTCCTCCTCCAGCTGCTCATTCTCGCTATACTATCTCTCGCCGTCGCATACCCCTATTTCCCCGTCAGCCAGACCATTGCGGCAGAGGAGGCGGTCATAATAATAGACGTTTCCGGGAGCATGCAGGCCTCGCTTGACGGCACCACAAGGCTGGAAAGGGCAAAACAGTTTGCTGAGGAATCGCTGGCAGGCGTGAACACTGTAATACTCGCTGCGGACTTTCCCGAGGTGCTTGCTGAGAAGGCGGATAAGGGCTCAGCTTCAAGGCTTATAAGGTCCATAAGGCCAAGGGCAACTGTAACCAACCTTTATGATTCGATGATTCTGGGAGATGATTATATGCAGGAAGGAAAGGTTGTGGTTATCAGCGACTTCCTTCACAACGCCAACAGCAAGAGCCTTGCGACCGCAAGGAATGTGCTGGAGTCCAAAGGGCTGGCGGTGCAGTACAAGAGCGTCGCAGGCCCTGCGAGAAACGTGGGTATTGTGGACATGGAAGCCAGCGAAAAAGAGATCAAGGTCAGGCTGAGGAATTACCAGAAGGAGCCCGCAGGCATGCGTGTCAGCTACAGAAACCAGAGCAAGGAGGTTTCCCTGGCCCCTGCCGAATCAGCCCTCATTTCCTTCACCCCGGAGAAGGGCAGGGGTGAGATAAGTCTCAGCATAGCGGATGATTTTAAGCTGGACAACACAGCCTATGTTTACATACCCGAAAGGGCCACTGTCAACGCGCTCCTTCTTACCAACAAGGAGAGCCGCTATCTGCCGGTAGCATTTGAGCTGATAGAAGGCGTTACCCTTGAGCGTGCAATACTGCCCATTGTCCAGAGCTATGACTATGATCTCTTCATTTTCCAGAGCATAGAGAAGGACAAGCTGCTGCCCGGAACCCTTGAGGCGGTGCACGAGAAGGTGATAAACGGGGCAAAGGTTATAATAGTCTCCCAGGAGGACCTCCCATCCACAGGCCTCGCGGAGAAGTTCGGCCTGCAAGCAGGACAGAGGCACAGCCAGAGCATTGCGGTGCAGAAGATTGACAGCAGGCTTACAGAAGGGATTGAATTTGGCACTGTAAGCAGATTTTTCAATGCCACGGGAATAAACCCGGTAGCATATGTGCAGGCGGGAAATTCAACCGTTACCGTTATAGGTGAGAGGAGCGAGGGCAGCGGGAATGTCCTTTATTTCGGCCTGGAGGAGCCCTATTCAACCTTCCACTTCGAGCTCATGTACCCCGTCTTCTGGAAAAGGATTCTGGAGGACTTTTTCGGAAGGCTTGGGACTGAGGACACGAACTTTGAGACAGGGGCCATATTGACATTCGACTCTGAAACCCCTGTGAAACGGCCCGATGGTTCTGTTGCAAATGCAAAGAGCATTGCGCTTGGTGGGACAGGCTTCTATGAAGTGGAAGGAAAAACCATTGCGGCCAGCATGGCAAGCGAGGCTGAATCGGATATAGGCGGAACCATTACCCCGCAGGACAGGGACATTCTGCAGGTGAAGGGCGGCGAGGCTGAGAGGAAGGCCCCTTATGACCTTACGCCCTATCTGGCCCTCATAGCTGTCCTGCTTGTGCTGGGAGAGCTTGCAGTAATAAAATACAGGGGTGACATCTGATATGCCTGTAGAGCTGCTCAACCCATACTGGCTCCTCCTCCCGGCGCTGCTTATACCCGCTGTGTATCTGCTGGCCAAGAGGAATTTTTTCAAGAAATATGACACGGAAAACCTGGAAAGGCAGAGGCTGATTACCATTGTTTCGCGGTCTTTGGTAATCTCCCTCCTTGCTATAGCACTCACGCAGCCTGTAATGATAACCGAAGGCGTTTCTGCAACGCCTCCCAAGATAAGGCTGCTTGTGGACAACTCAAGCTCGATGGGCATATTCGACCTCTCGTTCATCCCAAAGCTGGAGGCCGCGCTCAGCAAAGAACTCCCTGTGGAAACGAAGTTCATGGGTGATGCGCTAAGCTCCCCCATAGGCGACGCTGTCCTTGCAAACCTCGAGAAGGACAGCAGGCTGCTTGTGGTGACAGACGGGCAGGTGACAGACGGCTCAAGGCTGGGAGATGTGGCGCTTTTCGCAAGTGACATTAACGCCACAATAAGCGCAATAAGGCTTCAGCCTCTGGGCAGGGATGCAGGTGTTGTGATAGAAGGGCCTGAGAAGACTGTTCCCGGATTTCCCAGCACCTATATGGCGGCTGTAAAGCGTGTGGGAGAGGGTGGCCCATACAGGCTGCGGGTTCTGGTTGACGGGCAGGCCGTGCAGGACGGCGAGATGAACGGGGAGTTCTACGAGTTCAAGAGGGCCTTCAGGGAGAAGGGCTCGCATACCATCGAGGCAAGGGTCTCTTTTGAAGGGGACATGGCAGGGCAGAACAACGAGTTTTTCAAAACTGTGAAGGTTGTTGAGCGCCCCAAGGTTGCATATATGGGGGAAAAAGGGAGCCTGCTCGATGTCCTGACAAGCCTTTACGCGGTGGACATGTTTGAAAGCCTCCCCTCAAAGGAAGGGGCGTTTGACAAATACCATGCAGCCGTTGTGAACGACATTCCCGCAGGCTCCCTTGTCTCGGCAGGAGCGCTCAAGGCGCATATAGCGGATGGAAACGGGCTTCTTGTTATGGGCGGAGGCAGCTCCTTCAACAACGGGGACTACAGGAACAGCGTGTTCGAAACCATGCTGCCCGTGAAGACCGCAAGGGGGATTCCTAAGAAAGGGGATGCCAACATAGTGATGCTGATTGACATATCAGGCAGCATAAAACGCGGCGTGACGGAGGGGACAGGGAAGCGCGTTTCAGATATAGTGAAAGCCATTTCTATGGGCGTGCTGGAGGACTTGGGGAGGACAAACAGGCTCGGCATAATCTCATTCAACGAAAAGAGCTTCCTGTTGAGCCCGCTTAAACCGCTGAATACAGTCGATATAAATGAGCTCAAGGCAAAGATACTAGGACTGCAGCTGGGAGGCAACCAGAAGTATGCTGTAGGTCTAGCATCCGCATATTCCGTGCTTGAAAACAGGCTGGGCAGCAACAACATCTTCCTTATCTCCGACGGCAACTTCCTCTCGCTTTCTGACAAGGAGAGCAGCATAGCGCTTGCAAAAAAGATTGCGAACAGGGGGATAAAGATTTATACCATAGGGGTGGGTGTCAGGTCCTCGGAGGACCTGGCGTTCATGAAAACCCTCGCAACCCTTACAGGAGGGAGCTATGTCCCTGCAGATGACAGGGGGAAGCTCAATGTGCTTTTCGGCAAGGCTGAGGATGTGAGGGAAGGCGTGTTCGGCCTCGTTACCATAGACAGCACCCACTTCATAACCCGTGACATTGCGGTAAACCCGCTTTTCGATTCCTTCAGTGATGTGGCGCCCAAGGAAGGTGCAAAGATGCTGATGGTAACGGATGCAGGCACTCCAGCCCTTACTGTATGGAGGTTCGGCATCGGGAGAGTGGCAGCCTTTACCGCCTACTCCGCAGACGGCAGGCTTGGCACGCTGCTCTCAGCTGAAAATTCCCCGCTCCTGACAAGGATGGTCAACTGGGCCATAGGTGACCCTGAGAGGAAGGAGAACAACACCGTTTCTGTCTCCGACGGCAGGCTGGGTGAAACCATAAAGGTCCTTGTGCGCTCGGATACCGTTCCTCAGGCCAACATAAGCCTGTCCAGATACGACCGCGGCACTTATGCAGGCACAATAGTGCCTGTGAAAACCGGGTTCTTTGATTTCCTCTCCTCAAAATACGGGGTCAGCTATGCCAGGGAATACGAGTTCCTGGGGGTGAGCGGGGAGCTGAAGTTCATGGTTGACGCTACGGGAGGCAAGATATTTAACCCGTCCGACGCCAATAGCATAGTGGAATTTGTCCGCAGCGTGTCCTCAAGGAGGCAGACCACGGAAGCCAACATCTCATGGGCCTTCCTTGCGGCAGGTCTTGCGGTGTTCCTTGCGGAAATAACAATCAGGAGGCTTTACG
>CAYUWT010000103.1:0-4359 GCA_964448625.1 uncultured archaeon | reverse complement strand
TCTCCGGCCTGCCTTTCTGCAACCCCTGCACTTTTCAAATGAGCGCTTGCTATTAAAACTCCTTTTATTTCATTGTTCTCCGGCTGCTCAAAAGAAACAGATTTCAGCCTGCTGCACGGCTCAAGGTTTATCTCCGCTTTGGCGCCTCCTGAGGGATAAAAGCCGTGCCTTATTATATTGATTTTGGCTTCTATGCCCAATCTGCTCAGGGCTGGGAGAAGGATATTTATAGCATAAGGCAGCGGCGGTGCAAATTTCCCGAAGGTGGCACCGCCTTTTATTTTTATGCCCAGCGTTTTTTCTATTCCGAGCGCAAAGAGGCTCAGGGTCTGGAAAACAAGCCCTATGCTGCCCGCTGTTCCTATGCTGATCCCAAGCGGCATTGAGGAGATTTTCTGGGGTATGAATTCGACTGTTGTGGAACCCATATATGCCCCCTTAACCTGCGCATTGCAGAGTATCGCTGCTGCCTTTATCCCTTCCAGGTGCTGCGCCGCCAGACCCGGTTTTGGCCGGCCGGCCCTTATTTTCACAACCCTCACGGGTTTTGCGGTTATAGCCGCAAGAGCAGTGCAGAAGCGCAGTATTGAGCCCCCTCCCGAGCCGTGCGAGCCGTCTATTTCAAACATAATCACAAATATACTCCTTAATCTCTAAAATTATAAAGCGTTTATGAAAAAACGGCTTAACATAGGGATAATACCGGACGGTAACAGGAGGTGGGCGGCTGAGAGGGGCCTGCCTGTGCGGGAGGGCCACAGGGAGGGGGCAAAAAGGGCAAAGGCAATAATGACCCACATACTTGACAGATACAAAAGTGAGATAAAGAGCGTAACCATATGGGCCTTCTCCAGCGAGAACTTCGGGAGGAATGCAAAGGAGAGAAAAGAGATATTCGATATCGTAAGGGAAAACCTGCATGAGCTTATGAAGGATAAGAGGATGGTGAAAAACAAGGTAAGGGTAAACATTGTCGGCACGCGGCTGGATAAAACGCCGGCAAGCCTCAAGGAAACAGCAATGCAGACCGTGGAGCTCACCAAGGATTACGGGAAGCACATACTGAATATAGCGCTGGGCTATGGAGGCAGGTTCGAGATAATGAAAGCTGCCATGCGGCTGGCCCAGCGGCTCAAGGAGAAGCCATTCATAAAAGAGCTGACGGAAGAGACATTCGAGAAGTTCCTCGATATAAAGGAGCCGCTTGACATACTTATAAGAACAGGAGGGGAGCACAGGCTCAGCGGCTTCATGCTTTACCAGGCTGCTTACAGCGAGCTTTTTTTCATAGACAAGCTCTGGCCTGACTTTACGGTGCGGGATTTTGACATGGTGATGGAGGAGTTCAGGTTGAGGGAGAGAAGATTTGGGAAATAGCTAAAGCAGATATAAAACCAGCAAAAATGCGACAACAGCACCAGCCGTGCAATACATAACCTTCAGTATTTTGTTTATCAGCGCTCCATTTTTAAGGATTGCAATATACGCAAAGATTCCGGCAAGTATAAAAGGCAGCATGAGGTAGTAGTGGGCAGCAGGGTTTTTGTCTAAGGCAAGCAGAAAGAAAGGCAGCGAAACCATATAGAAAACGAATCCCAGAACTGTTCCCTTTCTCCCGCCCAAAAATACGGCTGTGGTCATGATGCCTGCTTTCCTGTCAGGCCTGGCATCGGCAAGGAGGGTGAGCATGTAAAGGCTGGCTGAAAAAAACGACAGCCACAGCAGAGGCTGCCATGCAGTTGAACTTAAAGAAGGGAAGGGAACAGCATAGGAAACTGCGACGGAGACTGAATTCAGCAGCACGTCAATAAAGGGCACGGATTTCAGCCTGGGGCCTATGGAATAGAATGTCTGGAGCGCGAAGAACAGCAGTGCTAAAGTGAGAACTGAATAGCTTAAGGAGAGGGCTGAAAAGAGGCCTCCTGCTGCGAGCGCTGCTGCAAAAAGCAGCCCGCTCCTTTTCCGAATCCTTCCCGTAACAAACGGCTGCCTGTCCACCTTCACATCCTTTGAGCCGGTATTTATGCGGTCAACCGAAACATCCGAATAGAAGTTCACCGCCATTATGCTGCCGCAGAGCAGGACCCATGCTGCAAGCAGGATTATTGAAAAGGGAGCTGCCGGCTGGGAATCCATGATTCCAAAAACGAGGGCGAAAATAAAAGGCGCCCAGCCCAGCGGCCTTGCAAGGGCCAGATAGCCGAACAGCGTAGCATTCATTATGAGGATGAATTTGCGGCAATAAAAACCAACCCGACTACAATATGAGCCTGAAGGTCGGGAAATGCTAATGGAGTTTGAGTTCCTCAAGCCTCTCCACTCTTGCCTCCAGAGGAGGGTGGGTGCTGAACAGGGACACAAGCCAGTCCCCTTTGAACGGGTTGACAATCCACATATGGCTTGTGGCCGCATTACCCTGCAGCGGGGAGCTGTGGGTAGCGGAGGATATCTTGCGGAGAGCGCTTATGAGGCCTGCCGGATTTTTTGTAAGGAGTGCCCCGGCAAAGTCTGCCTTGAACTCCCTCGAGCGGCTTATAGCCAGCCTAATTATCAGCGCCGCGATGGGGGCGAAGATTATCACAAAAACCAGGCCTAATATGCTGGCGTTTTCCCTGCTCCTCCCGAAAAACAGCGAATAATACGCCGTCTGCGCAAAGAATGAAATGGTGCCGGCCAAAACGGCTGCTATGGAGCTCACAAGGATATCCCTGTGGGCTATATGGCTCGTTTCGTGGGCAAGCACACCCTCCAGCTCTTTGTCTTCCAGCCCAAGGATGCCCCTCGTAACCGCAATTGCTGAATGTTTCGGGTCGCGGCCTGTTGCAAATGCATTGGGCTGCATGCTCTCAACTATGTAAAGCCTGGGAACGGGTATCTTCGCATTCCTTGCAAGCCTCTCCACAATGGCTGCAACGCGGCGGTCATGGAAAGGCTTGGCGCTGTACATCCTGAGAACAAGCGAGCCGCTGAACCAGTATGACAGGCCGTTAATCAGGATGGCCGAAATCAGGGCTAACAGAAGGCCGAAGCCTCCGCCAAAAGCCCACCCTGCGAAAAGCAGGATGGCTGTAAGGGTTGAGAAAAGTATTATTGTCTGGAAAGGCATATCAATCCACCTAATTAATCTTATCTGTATTTTTAAAGTTTATCAGAATGATATGGACATCAAGGAAATCGAAAATGAAATCATGAAGGGGGAGGTGCTGGAAGACATCATTAAAAAATTCAAGTGGCGCTCTTTCGAGACGCTTTGCGCCAGAATATTCGGGGAAAACGGCTTCTCAGTGAGGCAGAACTGCAGGTTTCGCGAGGGGGAATGGCTGGAGATTGACATAGTGGCGGAAAAGGGGGGTATGGCTATTGCCGCGGACTGCAAAAAGTGGGGCCGCGTAAACGGGAAGAATGCGCTCAGGAAGGCTGCACTCAGGCAGCGCGGAAGAGCGGAGGCCTTCAAAAATCATTTTGGGGTGAAGGGGAGGGTTTATCCCCTTATAATAACATGGCTGGAGCAGGAGGTTGCAGCGATTGAAGATGTATGGATTGTTCCTGCAGCAAAGCTCAACAGGTTCCTCCTCGACCTTGACTCTTACCTGCCTGAAATGTCCCGAACTTTAAAGTTCGGGGTTAATTTCCCGAACCTTCAACTACCCGAATCTTAAGATTCGGGACAACTTAATGTTCGGGTAGTTTACTGATGCGCTTTGCAAGCCATATGGCTGCTTCTGCAGCGCTTTTTTCAGAGGTGTCAAACTCAATTACATTTTTCCCGAGGCACTCGGATTTTATAACTTCCGTTATTTCTGCGTCTATGTTCTCCTGCACCTTCTCAGAAGAGAAGCCCTTCCTCTCAAGCCTTTTCCTGAGGATTTCAGCTCTGCACCGCAGCAGGACCACAATGTCGCAGGGCATTTCATGGGAATAGTGGGAATCAAGGACAACGCTTCTCCCTTCAAACCCGGCCTTTATCCTGGCAGCAAGCGCTCCCAAATCAACTATGGGGCATTTCCTTTTCCTGTCATAGCCGCAGTGCAGCCTTTCCTTTTCCGCCAAAAGATTCAGGTCTATATACTCAAAGCCAAGGATACGGGCAAGCCTTTTGGAGATTTCCGTTTTGCCTGTCCCCGGGGTTCCTGTTACCGCCACAATCATACTGCAGATTACTTCCCGCACATTAATGTGCGGGTAATTGTTTGGTTCGGGTAATTATTCTTATAAGAATATTAGATTCATTTAAAAATTAAAGGTGCCGGGGGAATATCATTAATGGTTGCGGTTTCACTGGCAGGCATACATGCAAGGCCTGAAAGCCTGATCAAGGCGACGCGCTATTTTGAGAAGGGGAGGATAAGCAGGGCAGAG
>CAYUWT010000102.1:0-4360 GCA_964448625.1 uncultured archaeon | reverse complement strand
TGTAGGCCCGCATGATGAGGCCCTTTTCAACAAGCTCTCGGCAAATCTTCGCCTGTTTGGGAGATAGCATGGCCTCCTTCAGCCTTGACAATAAGTTCTCGATATCCTGTGAAGGGATAGAGATACCCTCAACCGAAGGGCTTTTTCCCTACATGAAAAGGAAAATGGCCGAGCGCTATTACAAGGAAAGAGGATACTCGGTAATAGACGGGGACGATTTTGAGCACAATATGCTCAAGCTCTTTGCAAAAGAGGAAACGTGGCGGGCAATAGACAAATACTCCAAGGTGAAAATAGGCCGCAATCCGGCGTCAGTAGCAGGGGATTATTGCCGGAGCATTCTTGAGCTTTTTTCAAAGGAAGAGGCGGCAAAGCTGCTCTACGCATGCCGCTTCTCCAGCTATCTGGGAGGGCCGGGCTTTCCGGAGCTCATAGCGCACAAGGAGAGTGATATGCTGTTTGTATATGTGGGCTCCCGGAACGAGCTGCTCGCAACCCAGAAGATGTTCGCCATCCTTTGCATTCTGCTCAACATAAAAGCGGACTTCGCGCTTTTCGATGTCTCCGAAAAGCCTATCCTGCAGGCGCTTAACTTCACCCTGAATGAGATAATCGCGGGATTTTTGGGAAATCCGAAGGTGCAGCAGCGGCTTGAAACGGTGAGTGTTTCCCTTGAGAAGGCGAAAAACGCGGAGCTTCAAATGCATGCGCTTTACTGGGAGAACGAAAAAGCCAAGCTCCCCTTTCCGCTGTTCGCAAAATGGAAAGCTGAAGGCAGGGCAGAGGAAAAAGACCTGGAGAAAAACATTGCAGACATTGCCTCCCTCGGGGCGGAAATGATGGCGCTTTTCGAAAGGATGAAGGAGCATGCTGGAACCTCGCCGGAGTTCGCGGCCCTTGGCGATAAGCAGGACGAAGGCACTCTGAGGCTGAAGGGCTCATATTTTATGGAGAAGTTCGGGATAAACGAGCACACAGCTAAAGACTTTCTTACATATCTGATGTTCGGCTGAAATGAAACATCCCGCGCGGCGCAAGGATAATCAACAATAAGATTCATCATCTGGTGACAACTTCTCCAATCAGACATATATAAAGCAAGCCAGCATATGTTTCTTATGGCTGAAATGAAAGAAGCCAAGAAGTGCACGTGCAACCTGGGGATGATGATAGTGGCGGTTGCTTTGTTCGCCCTTGCCGTGTTCGTTCTCGTGGCCGGCTTCTCAAGGCAGTTCGGTGTGCCAATATCGGGCTATGACGCGCAGTGGGTTGTGATCAACCTCGCCATCTACTTTGTGGGATTCCTGCTGATGGTGTTCGGCAAGATGGCCAAGTGGAAGGCGCATGGCAACTGCCCTGCCCACAAGATGAACTGAGCCGGCTGCAACCTGTTCCTTTTTCCTTTCCATTTTTGTTTTAACCTTGCAGCGCAGGCTCTCAAAACCTCAAAACCATCTCCAGAAAGGCCTTCTGCACCCTGAAGGAAAGACTGCGTGAAAAAGCAATATCAGGCAGCCTTATCCCTATCCTTCCCATCCTGAAGCGGTGGAGCTGGTATGTCTCGTTCAGTATCCGGAGTTCATTGTCCGTGACACCGCTCCTGAAAGGCCACTGCATTATCTCCCTGAGGAAAGCCTTGTGCGCAGTCATTATCCTTCTCCTGCCGTCCCTGCTTTCTGCGGCCTTCTCAAGCTGCGCAATGTCGAAATCCAGGTGGGCAAGGTCATCACCCGTTATCCTCCTGAACACCTGCCTTGTTTCAGGGTCCGCATGCCTGAAAAGGTATGCTGCAGCCGCATTGGACATGTGCTCTATTATTGCAGCGGATACCATGCTCCCCACCCAGTCCTTCCTGCTCACAAATCCGTCCGTAATTGAATATATGTTCTTCAACCCCTCAGTCATCTCCTTTTCCTGCATTTTCCTCCCTGCCATAAGACTGTCCCATAGCTTGTGGTGCTCCATCTCCTCCGCTGCCCACTGCCTTACCCACATTTTTTCATCTTTCCCAGGCGCAAAATCCAGCAACCTTGAGATAAGCTCTGAGCCGCTTCGCTCCCCATGGCAATAGTTGCTGAGAATGGCTATCCATTCATCTCTCGGTATTTTATCCATTTGGTTCTCATCTCCTGAAGTTCCATTCTTTGCTTGAATACCTCGTTTCCGCAAGCCTCTTCGCTTCAGCCAGCTCTTTTTCACCCAGCTGCCCGAATGACCATTTCTTGCCCTCTGTGAAACCCTCAAGCAGAGCCTTGTAAGTATCCTCCAGCGTGCAGTCCTTCTGCCTTTTGATGCAGGTGACCCTCTCCTCAACAGCAGCTATCATTTTATCTGAAATCTTTTCCCTGCTCACCTTCAGGAGCGAGAACATCTTCCTCACATCCAAATCATAGAGCAATGTACCGTGCTGCAATAATACCCCTCCCCTCCTGGTCTGTGCATTCCCCGAGACCTTCTTCCCGCCAGCAATGATATCGTTCACCGGCTTGAACTCCGCTTTTATCCCCATTTTCCCCAGCCCGCCTATTATCCACCCGCATATCTCATGGTAGCTCTTGGTTATATCCTTCGGGAAGGTGTTTTCCGGCCCAATAACGCTATAGGTGACCTCCCCCTCATAATCGTGGTACACAGCCCCCCCTCCAGTCCTCCTCCTCACAAACTCCACCCCCATTTCCTTGCAAACCTGTAGGTTAACCTCATCCTCGAGGCTCTGGAAATAGCCTATGGATACAGCTGAGGGCTGCCACCTGTAAAACCTCATGGTCGGAAGGACTTCGCCTCTTGCCACAGCGTTGCTCACCGCCTCATCTATGGCCATATTCATCGTGGCATTATGCGTTTCCATCGGTATCACCCTCCATTCCCGCTCCTCATTGTATCTGAGAATCTTCATATTCATTCCCCTCCCGAAGCCTGCGCGCTCCTTACAGCTTCTTTCACCGCAATGCCTATGGCCTCCTCGGTGACTCCCACAAGATGTGTCTTTCTCTTTTTTACAATCTCCCTGACCTTTTTCTCAAAAAACACAGCCCTGTTGCTGGCGGAAAGCCCGCAGAGGTGCTTTTCTATCTCCTCTATGTGGTGCTCAGGGTGCACGAAAAAATCCCCGAGTATCTGCAGGGACGTTATATTGCCGTCCTGCATCTCAACCTTCACCTTAACCAGCTTGCCCTCCGGCACCTTGTATTCAGCATACCCTTTCATAGTTTCAGCCCCGCCTTCTTCATCAGCTCCCTCATGAAAGCAGGCAGGTCGCTTGGCATGCGCGATGTCACAAGATTCTTATCAACAACAACCTCTTTGTCCCCATAAATCCCACCTGCAGCCTTCAAATCATCCCTCACACCCTCATAACATGTGGCCCTTTTCCCTTTCATAACTCCTGCGGATATGAGGACCTGTATCCCGTGGCATATAGCTCCCACCGCCAGACCCTTCTCAAAAAAATATTTTGTTATCCCAACCGCTTCAGGGCTCAATCTTACCCTTTCAGGGGACTTCCCTCCGGGTATAACAAGCATCCCATAATCAGAAGGATTTATTTCCTCAAATGTTTTCTGAGGGGTTATCTTATATCCCCTCTTCCCTTCAAAAGGCTGTTTCGCAGATCCAGCAACAACAACCTCTATGCCCTCCTCCTGCAGCCTGTAGAGCGGGTAAAAGAGCTCCAGGTCCTCGAAGCCTTCTGCAACAAGGAAGAGCGCTTTCATGCCATTTTTTTGTTTCCGCATTTTTTATACGCCTCTATCGCTTCCCCGGATTCATCCACCCTTGCAAGGAACTCCTCAACCAGTTCTCTTGAAGCCCTTATCCCTATGATCTCTTTGCCTTTGCTTATTATCTCGCATTCCTTCCCGAACCTGAAAACCCTGAACAGTTCTTCCCCTGAAAGGGGAGCGATGGGCTGCGAGAACATGGCCTGCACCCTCCCGTGTCCAAGTTCCGTTAGATCGCATCTCATTTGCTCCATAACAAACCCCTCATATCCCAGCGGCTTCCCATCCAGATAAACAGTTCTTTTCCCGCTTTCCCCCTCCCCCAGAGAGAGCCTCGAAAAGGAAACAAGCCCCAGAGCCTTAAGGTACGCCGGATAGTCGCATCTCCTTTTCTGCAGCTCCTGGTGGCTGTATGCAAACGCTTCCAGCTCCCTCTCATTTCCCCCCTTCAATATCTTTTTCAGCTCTTTTGGAAACTGAAGCATTCTCGAAGTGGCCAATATCTCCCCGGCATCCACCCCCTCAGTAACCATGTGTATGCACGTTCTCGTGCCTTTCTCTTTGTTCCTTATAGCTTCAAGTATTGCATGGTGGCCATAAACCCCTGCGTATTTTCTTCTCCCTTTGCTGTCGAGAACCGA
>CAYUWT010000101.1:0-4602 GCA_964448625.1 uncultured archaeon | reverse complement strand
AGCTTCCAGGCAACCAATTTACTGCTATAGTATCACCTCAGGCTTTGCCAGCTCAGGCAGCAGGCCAGCCCGCCTACGGAGGCACAGGAAACTTTTATCAAATAGCCGGTGTTCCGATAGGCGGTCCTTATACCATTGAATGCTCTGCGGCCGGTTATAATTCACAAGAACACACAGTCACAATTACCCCAAGAAATCCAATTCAAATAGCTAATTTTAATTTCGAAGGCGAACCTGCAGAGGCCCCATACGAGCCTGAAGGCGTGCACCGTTTCTGGCGGGGCTGGCTTGATTGGTTCGGTCCCCATGTGATGGGCAACATTCTCCCGCTTATTATAGCAATCCTGGGCTTTGTAATATCCTCCGCACTGAATAACATTGAGTTCCTCTTTGCCTTCCTTTCATGGGCTCTTTACCTTCTTGTTCCACGGAGGGAAGTCCCAAGGGAAGTTCTGGAGGATACAAACTTCAACATTGATTTGCGTGATCTTTTCAGCCCCAGAGCCATGCAGTTCTTCAGAAACACATTTGTAAACAGGGTAGGCGCTTACGATATCCTGAGGACGCTCGCGAAACTTGCAGCCATCACTCTGTTCGCATTGGGCCTCATAAACAGCCCGCTCCCATTCGCAAATCTCCTGCTTGTAATAGTAGCATTCATAGGGTATTTCTCCCTGCCTGTTGAATACAACCCTCGCAACTCCCTCGAATTCCTCGAATCCTCGCTCCGCTTCGGCTGGCTGGGATTCTATGTGATACCATGGATAATATTCAGCTCGGTTTTCGATTCCATAATACTCGGTTTTGTGGCCCTCTCATTCTTCGCAATACCCCCCATGCCGAAAAGGGAGAGGCAGTCTGACCTCGAAATACAGTCGATGTACCACATACTTGACAAGATGTTTTTCTTCTTGATCATGATAACAGCTCTTGCGTGGTCAGGCGCCTTAAGCGCTATCCCCGGTCTTTCAAGCATCCCACTTCTTCAGGCTGTCCCAGGCTGGGAACTGAAAGGCACCTTGGCCTCAACATTCCTCTTCTTCTGGATGGTCTCCTTCGTGGTAGGGCTCTTCTCCCCCCCGGCTGAAAGGCCGATAGCCGGCTTCATTATGATGGGCGCTTCCACAATAATTTTTGCTTTGGGACCAGGCACGCAGCAGGTCGGCACAGCCCTCCTCGGGCCTTTCTTCCCTGCAGTTTTCAAAACCATAAATGAGGTAGCCACGCCTCTGACCAGCGCTTTCGGGGCCTTCGGAGCCACATTCGGGCCGGCGATACAGCTGCTTGTGAACCCCATAGGCTTTGCGCAGAACATAACCGAAGGGTCATATGCACGTGACCCGCTTTCCAATATACAAGGCGCTTATGGGGTGGAGATAGAGGAGGTGAAGGCAGCCCAGAAGCTGATTTTAGGCACCCCCTACATACTTTCAGTCAAGATCGCAAACCAGGGGGCCTTCGAGGCGGAGAACATATATGTGAACCTCTCTCTCGGCGACAAAAAACCGAGGATAGCAAGTCAGTTGTCTCCTTTCGCTCCTCCACCTGCTGAGCAGACAAGAACACTTCCGGAATCCTTGAGGGACGCTATAGACCTTGAAGAGCTCGGCTTCAAGACCTCTGAAATAGAAAGCAACAGCTTCACATGCCACCGAGGCCCGAAGGGCAAAGTAAATGCGTGCATGCAATTCATAGACGGCAATGGGACCAATATGCTCACAAGGCTTGACAGGCGGCAGGTATTTTTCCAGACCATTATGGATAACCCAATCAGCTGCAAAACAGTAATCAGATACAACCTGCGGGAGCGCTTCATACCTTTCGTTGCTACCATATCATATGATTATGAGATAAGCTCCAACTTCGATATAGAATTCATAAGCAAGTATGAGTGGGACCGCCAGACGCAGGAAGGCCTATTGATAAACCAGGAGAAGAGGCCTTCAACCTTCACAAACGCCCCTGTGCAGCTCAACGTAGACACGCTGGAGCAGCCAATACGCGAAGGCACGCCATTCTACTTGGGCGTCCAGATGAAGGTTGGGCCGAGGGGAGGCAGGATAGAGAGCGTAGACAGTATTGAAATCAAGATACCACGAGGGCTGAAACAATATATAACAAGATGTTTCCCTCTTCCAAGCAACTTTGCCACCATCCTTGAATTCAGGGAAAGCGAAGCAGACACCCTTATATGGACACAAGAACAGGTGCAGGCCTCCAATACGATACTCTGCCAGTTCCTTCCTGTAGATTTCAAGAGCTTGGCTTCCAACAGCACACCAAGCATCAGCTATCTTATCTCAGCCCACGCAGAATACAGGTTTGCAAAATCAGCAGAAACGGTAGAGAAAATTGAGTGGGGGGGCATAGCGTGCTGCAAAAGCAGGGACAGCGAATGCCCGATTACCGGGCAGGTGTGCAACCCTGACACAAACACATGCGAGATAGCGGCAGGAACTGGGCCGGCTTCGCAAACGCCGCCGCCTGAATTAATCACAACACCCGACGGCGAAAAAACGCCGCCATCCTCTTCTGAGACAACCCCTAGCGGAACTGAAACACAACAACCTACGCCAACAGCCACTTCTCCTGGAGCGCCTTCAGCCATTGGGGAACCCGAAACCCCTCCGCCTTAGCCTAGCGGTTGCGCACAGAAACAAGGATTCCAGGCACGACAAAGTTTCTCCCATCGTTGGAACCCAGATACGCCCCGGTTTCGCGGGCTACCTCGCCGTTTATGAAAATTTCGCTTCCTACCCTGAGCTGCGAGGCATGCTGCAAATACAATTGAGAGTCATTATATTTGAGCATTATCTGATAGACAGAGCCTTTATTGATTGCCGGATCCGAATCCGGAACATCCTGAGCCTCAAAAACGATATTGTACAACATGCCTGTTTTGAACGCCTGCGACGTTTTTGTCGGATTGCTTGTGACCCGCAGGGTGTTGTCATAAAGCCTTTTGTTCAGCTCATGCAGCCTTTCTCTCTTGGCCTCTGCTGAATTATATTCCGCATCCTGGCCTATGAAATATGATATAAAGCCTCCTCCAAGTAGCGCTGCCACCCCTGCTGCACCCGCCCTCCTGAAAAAGGTTCTTCTGTTGAATTCGTGCAAATGGCTGTCAAGCTCTGCCCTTTCGATATTTGCCACATTAGTTCTGTTCTGCACTTCATTTTGCCTCGCCTGCACTGCGCCATCTATATCTGCAGCAGTAGGATTGGGGTTGTTCGGAAAATACCTGTTTACAAGAACAGCATACTCCTGCACTTCACGCGGATTCCTCTGCCCTACTGGCATCTGGTTCAGAGCCTGCAGCCTTGTAAGCTCATTGGCTGCTATCTCTTCCGCATGCAGCCTGGTGATCGCATTTTCGAAATCTATCCTTAGTTGACCATTTACCATACTTTCACCACCAATAAGTTATTTTCCTGTTTAAATAGCTTACCATTGTCCTAATCCCCCTCAAATAGTCTCTGCTCTTCATTTGCTGCATTTCTGGAATATTGCGGCTTGAGCATCCCGTACCTGTCAAGCCTCCATTCATGCTTTTTGCGCTGCCTTATGAATTCCGAAATGCCGGCAGCAGCAGCAATTCCTAGCGCAGCTATGAAAGCATATTCCCCTGCACTCACAGCAGCATCATGTGTCCTGGGATCGATAAGATTTGTTGCGATGTCCGCATTTTCCTGGTTCACCAGAAGCTGGTATTTGGCTCCAGCTCTCAGCGCAGCTGAATATACCCCATCCCCCAGATGTGCCGCACCATCCCACCCGGCCTGCACATACCTTCCTGTAGATTCAAAGGGCTGGTATAACGCCTGCCAGAAGGCTCCCAAAGCTGGGGGGCCATCATCTACTCCCTGAATGGCACCCTTCGGCAGCTGATATGCAGCCTGCCCGAGAAAGACATTGCCCCAGAACCACGGGATTGTCTTAACCTTGTCTTTCCATGCCTGTTTTGTAAGATAATTAGCCTCAAACCTTTTCCCGTATGGGGGAAGCTTAACCCTTTCAGAGTCTCCATATCTCCTTCTGCCGCCAAGTCCGAAGAGCCTCATATTAATCTCCTGTTTTTCACTATATAGTGGTGAAAACTATATTTAAATAGTTTTTGCTTGTGGAAAATATATGTTTTAATATATAAATTCTGACTCTCTCTCACTCTCATTCAAGTTTTAATAAATGGTTCATTATTTTCGCAGCGACTTCCAAAAAGAAGGGGATATTGAGAACACTGGTGATAACATCATTTAGGAAAGCGCACTTGCGGCTTCGTAGGCCTCTGAGGGGGATGTTATTATACCATCATCATACCATCTTTCACACACAATTAGAGGCACTTTTCCATTGTATGCCAGCCGGGAATTGACATTAGCAGCATATTCTTCCAGGAACCTCTGGAACATGCCCTCCAGAGCGATATCTAACCTGTTGTTATATGTCCTGAATTGGACGATCTGCCCCTTTTCATTGAGGGCTATCAGCTTTCTTCCTATCAACCTCCCTTCCATTTCGGCATACAATACATTCTTGTTGATATCCACAACGTTTGAGACAGCAGAGTATGTTTTTCCCTTCCCGAGGCCGAGGCAGCTTTCT
>CAYUWT010000100.1:0-4605 GCA_964448625.1 uncultured archaeon | reverse complement strand
GCCCTTGGCATAGTGAAGTTCGACAAGACGGGTAGGATAAAAAATGTTATGCTTACGGAAGACGGCTGGGATATAGCCCATAACCTTGAGGCTGTGATGAAAAAGTTTGCCCAGCTCGAGGAAAAGCTGGAGGGAAACAGGAAGAAGGATGAGGGCAAATGAAGCTCTTCAACCTTTCCTATAAAGCAGGGTTTTACCTTTACGTTGTTGTTTATTCCTTCTTCGTCCTCTCAGTAATCTATGCAACCCTGCTCGGCAGCCAGCTGCTTTTCTATTTATCAGGCATGCTTTCAGTCTTCTTCATACTTGCCGGCGCCAGGAAACTCAGGCTTTATTCAGCTTTCCACCGCGCGGGCGCAGCAATACTTGGGCTGACCTTCCTTGCCTATGGGACGCTTTCCTTCATTGCTGCCGACATGCCGCGCATCTCAGACTTCTTCCGCTTCACCCTGCTTTTTACCGGGTTCTTTTTCTCCGCAACCGGGCTGATTCTTGTAGCGGATGCGCTGATATGGAAGACCGGGAGGAAGGAGAAAGGAAAAACAAAGGGGAAATAGAGCTTATAGAGCCATAGCATATCGCTTTTATTGAAATGTCCGGAAAGATACATTTCCGGACATAGTATTTAAACCCCCGGCTCCATATATTATTGCCTTGGGTGATGTCAATGATGCGGCGGATCATGTATAAGGGCCTCAGAAAACATGTTGGCGAGTATGTTTTCGTAGATGGCAGGGAGGGATATTTAAGGGAAATTGACAGAGAATTTTGGCTTGGCCCGTTAAGTCCTAATAGCGATCCCACTTACCGAATAAAAAAAGGTGATAAAATCAGGTACAATGGAAGTAACAGGATTGGTGAATTTGGAGGGTACTGATATGCCCCGCAAACTGCCCCGTTTCCTCTCTCCGCAGGAGGTAAATGAGCTGTTCAGGGTAGCCTCTGCGAGCAAAAGGGACATGATTCTGCTCAAATGCCTCTTCCATCTGGGGCTGCGGAACAGCGAGGCCCAGAAGCTTGAGGTGGGAAACATAGACCACGTGAACCAGATGGTCAAGGTTGTGCAGGGCAAGGGCAAGACAGACCGTTATGTCCCCATACCAGCAGCCTTTGCAGCGGAGCTTAAGGGGTTTATGGGAGAAAGGGATTCAGGGCTGCTTTTTGGCGGCAGGGGCGAAAGGGGGGCCATGAGCGACCGGCATATAAGAAGAATTGTGAAGCACTATGCGAAACTTGCGCGGATAAGGAAATGCGAGGAGATACACCCCCATACCCTAAGGCACAGCTATGCAACCTTCCTGCACAACCGCAGGGTGCCGTTGAATGAGATACAGAGCCTGCTCGGACACAAGAACATAGAAACCACAACGATATACACGCACCTTGGAATAGAAAACCTGAAACGCTCTGTGGATATGGCTTTCGGGTGAGGATTGCCTTGCCGTTTTGATCGATTCCGAGATTCCCAAAAAAGCCATTTTATGAGGGCAATTTAACAGAATTATATATTTTATATTATAACTAATATAAAATTATTTATTTAAAGAATATATTTTATTATATTTAATATATAGTATAAATAAAAAATGTCTTAAAATATAATATAGGCTATATATAGCTATTTTAACTCTCACTTGAATTATAAAATATATATTTATTTATACTATTTTAAAAATATATATTTATTATATCTTTAAATAAAATATTTCTTATAAAATATCTAATTAAATAAAGTTATTATAATATATATTCTTTAAAGTATATAATTTTGTATCAAATAAAATTTGCCCAGAAAGGTGAGAGTTAAAACTCAAAGTGAGAGTTTTCAGGCGGGGTGTGGCCGATCTGCCACGCAAGGCGGCTCAGTAGGTTTCCTGGCGGAGAGCGGATTTGAACCAGCCGGGGAGCAGCAGGTAATTCTGCCTGTAGAACTGTATGAAATCAGAATCGATCAGGTATGTTGCGCAGTAATCATCTTCAGCGCGCATCCCCCTCCCGTAGGTCTGCACGAGCCTGACAGCGGTCATCCATGAATACCATTTAGGGTCAATCTCCATGCGCGCTTTTACCTGAGGGTCTCCAAGGTGAGGGTAAGGCACCTTGCAGATTATCTGGAATCGGCAGAAATCGTATTTGAAGTCCACGCCCTCATAAGCGCTCGGCGTGACAAGAACCAGAGGGCCCCGCGAAGTGAGAAATTCATCGAATGCCGCTTCCCTGCCTTCCTTCCCGTGGGAGACCAGCCTTTTCCCGCCTATGGCGGAAACGATGTCCTGCGCCAGCCTGTATGTGTGGGTATGCACGACGCCTTTCTCATCCGGGTGCCTTTCCATGATGTCCTTCACCTTCTCCGCCAGCGGTTTCAGCGACTCTTCATAGCTGTTCCGCGACATGCTGCCCGCGGGCTCGACATGTATCAGGCGTGATTCCTCAGGGAATGCTGATGGGACCCTGAGAAAGGCACAGTCTCCGCTTATCCCCAGAGAGCGGGCCATTGTTTCGGGGTCGAGTATAGTGGCAGACTGCAGGAGGAAGTGCTCTGCCTTCCTGAAAAGCATGCCTGAGAAGCGGCTCACATCTATCGGCCTGAACTCAACCGCTTCCTCCATGCTGTTGACAACCCATGTGGCAGGGGATTCTGTAAGCTCCCTTATAAGGAACTGCAGCCTCCGCAACCTTTCCTTGCAGCTCTGGAGTATTTCAGCCTTGTCCCTCTCAACCCTCCCCTCCTTGATGGTATGTTTTTCGATGTATATCTCGAATTTCTCCATCCATTCAGCCAGCACAGGAATCCATTCCGGAGGCTGGATGTTCCGTTCAGGCACAGTCTCATTTATCAGTGAGAGATTGCTGTTTGATATGGAAAAGCTCAGGTGCGACATCAGCTTCGCCTCTATGTTGTGCGCCTCATCGCACACTATCAGCCGCTTTCTGGGGAAATCCCCCACCGAATTGGATTCGGAAAGGAAGTAATCATAGTTGAAAGCGACAATATCCTCATTGAGCGCATCGCATTTCTGCCTCCAGTAGGGGCATATGTCCTCCCCCAGGCCGATGTGGAGCGGCCCCCTGCTGGCAGACTCGGCAACCTTTACGCCTGCAGGCGTTTTCGCCGGAGACGGGAGGTGTTTGCAGCGGAACTCCTTTTTGGTCACGCAATCCCCCAGGTCAACGGTCTTGCCGCTGTCGAGAAGGCACGGGAAGTTCTGCCTGCCTGTGACTGTCCTCAGCCCGAAATCCTTCTCATACTGTTTCTGAAGCAGTTTGGAAGATGCCAGGATATACGCCTCACCCAGATATCGGGCCAGAGCAATGGCGACAGCAGATTTTCCGAAGCCCGTAGGGGCCTCAAGGAAAACATATTTGTATCCCTTCCCGAAAGACTCTATGATTGCAGAAACGGTCTCCTTCTGGTACGGCCTGGGCCGGCTGTGGGGAAAAAACGGCAGAATGTCTTTGCCCAAGGCTTTGCCTTCCCTTATATCCATCGGCTCCATCAGGAACATTGGCCGTAAAGTTAATAACCGCTATCTGAAACCGGCCTGTAAATCTCAATCTTCCCCTCACTCAGGTCGCGCATCACGTCCTTCCGGTCCTTGCCGCACAGTTAAAGCAATTACCCGCACATTAATGTGCGGGAAGTATAGCAGTCCCGCACCCATCATACCCGCCCTTATAAAGAGGGTTGTGAGCCCGGATTATGCGCGCATGCTCTCCATGCTCATGTGCCGTCCAATCACAATGCTTTTCCATCGAATTGACCTCCGCATCAGCATAATGCATGTCAAAGAGGCCGGCTGCCTCCCTGTAAGACAATCTGGTGCCTATAAGATGCTCAGCAGTTTCCTTTCCCGGCCATTCACCATTGCGGGCCTTCATGTCTTGAAGCCGTCATATAGATTCTTCCCCCTTGTTTGCGATCTTATCACCGTATCAGCCGCAAACAGAGAAGAAAATTTTCTCACCAGTTCAGCGCCGCTCCCTTCAGGGCACAGACTGTCCGCTACATCATACGAAGGCTCGTTGTCGCCTGCCACTATGCCTGCAGCATATGCAATGAGCTCTCTCTCACGCCTGCCAAGCCTCTCTTTCTCAGGATCCGGAATTTCAGGCATAACTATCCGATAGTAATTTTTTTCAGAACAACATCCTCCGCAGGCCTGTCATTCGCACCCGTCTCGACCTTGCTGATAGTTATGACCACATCCAGCCCTTCGATAACCTTCCCGAAGATGCTGTGCTTCCCGTCGAGCCACGGGGTGGGGGCAACCGTTATGAAGAACTGGCTCCCTCCTGTGTCCGGGCCCGCGTTGGCCATCGAGAGCGTGCCGGCAGAATCGTGCTTCAGGGAAGGGCTGAATTCGTCTTTAATCGTATATCCGGGACCTCCGCTCCCAGTCCCGGTCGGGTCGCCGCCCTGAATCATGAAGCCGTCTATGACGCGATGGAATATCAGCCCGTTGTAAATTCCTTTCTGGGCAAGACCAATGAAATTTCCTGTTGTCAAAGGCGCTTTGTCCTCGAGAAGCTCGGCCTTGAAATTTCCCATTGATGTCTCAAACATTGCATACCTGTTTTTAGTCATTTTTTCGCCTCCGCTTACAT
>CAYUWT010000099.1:0-4622 GCA_964448625.1 uncultured archaeon | reverse complement strand
AATGAAGTTGTCCTCGCAGAGCCCGGTCCCTATGACCCTGTCTTCGGAGGCCACAGAGACATAAAATTGGCTATCAGCAGATGTGGCGGATATATCTGTTTCGGAGAGCATGGCGTTTCCCTGTGTGTCATACAGGGCAAACGAGTGGTGGTCGCTGCCATCGTCAAACCACCCTATCACGAAGGCCGTTGCATTTATGAGAGTGGTTGATATTCCTGCAGCAGTACTTATTGCTGTATCAAAGTCAGTGGCGCTTTTTAGAGCAGTGCCTGAGGTTGTGTATATGGCAAAGGTGCCCTCCTCGGCAACTATATCATTGTCATGCCACGCGATGACAAAGTGGGTTGAATTTATGGCCGAGACTGAGATTGCTGTGCCTGAAGCTCCTGACTGGCTGATATCCGTGTCTACATCGACGGCAGAGCCGAGGAGGGTGCCGCCTGAGCTGTAAACCGCGAATGTGGCGTCATCGCTCGTGCCATCAGTCGCCCCGGTGTCATCGCCCTTATCCGTATATCCGAAGACAAAGTGGGTTGAATTCAAAGCCGAGACAGAGACTCTTACAGCACTCCCGGCATTGTCGTCCACATCCACATTGCCGGTGAGCGCATTCCCAGAGGTGTCGAAAACCCTGAAGGTCGCATCATTCGAGTCCTCATCAAAAAACCCTATCACCACATGCGTGGAGTTGAACGCTGAAACTGATACGCTCCCTGAGACGCCGGTAGATGCATCGACTGTTTTTTTGGACAGGGCTGTGCTCCCGTTTATATCGTAGACCGCAAAAAATGTTGACCCGCCGCTGGCAGTGCTGTTCTGCCACGCTATGGCGAAATGCGTGGAGTTTAACGCAGCCACGCTTACCTGCATGTTATTTGTGCATGTCACCACATTCCCGTCAACTTCTGTGTTCGCAACCCTTGTGCTGCCGTTGGCATACATTATAGTGAAATTCACATCATCCACTGTCTCATCGCACCATGCCAGCACAAATGTCCTGTTGTCCAGAACTGCTGTGCTGACAGCCTGCACATTGCTTGTGGAGAACGTGGGGTCGGCCTCAATGGAGGAGCCTTCCGGGAAAAGGCCGCTGTTTTTTGTGAAGCCTATTGCCGTGATGTTGAGCTCCGGCTTCCCTATGAGCGAGCCGCTCCCAATATAAAACTCCGTAATCTCGAACCCGCTTTCTACCAAGTCCCCGAACCTGAAATCATACTCAGAATTGAAGTTTATCACGGGCTCTATTGAACTGAGGTTGCCCTTTATATGCATAGCCATATCTGATGGAATCCCGTATCTTGTCCCGTTGTATTCTATCCCGTCCCCTTCGTTGACTGTAATAGCATAGTATAGGACAACTCCTTCCATGTCCCCGAGGCTGTTTTCAACTGTGTGGCTCACCTTCATGGGCCTCAAGGAGTCTTCATAAAAGCTGTAATTCTGCCTGAGCCTGAGCTTGTTGTTTTCGTTGTCGGCTGAAAATATGCGCCCTGCGCCTAAATCCATGCCCCATCTCCACCCGCTCTCCATTGTTGTGTGAATCACCTCTTTTCCGCCCGCCATGCCCTTGAGGGCGAATCCCACATATCTCTCCCCACCCACTTCTACAAGCCCGTTTCCCTCTGCCTGCACTCCCAGTCCTTTGCCTGAGCCTGCAAGGGGGGGTATTTTAAAGCCGAGCCCGGAGTGGTCTGTCATGACACCATTTGCCGGATTCCATGAAGAGGGACCTTTGAACCCTATGAGGCGGTTCTGCCCGGGCAGCTGCAGGCTTTCTTCCCCCTTTTCTTGGCTGGCCGGCTCTGCAGCTTGTGGCGCAGGGATTGGAGGCTGTTCTGCAGGCAGCTCATCGGCCAAAGAAATTGAGACCGCGGAGCTTGAAGAAGACATAAGGTAAAGGCTCTCATTCCCCCCGTAAACAGCCATCGCGGTCTCATCAAAAGGCTCAATTGGAACAGCCGCAATCCCGTTCGAATCCGTGAAGGCTTTGCGCGCTGTATCGCCGTTTATTATGAACAGCACAGGCTGGCCTTCAAGGGCGGAGCCGTTAGCAAGCGTTAAGAGCGCTATAATATGCGTGGAGTTATAGGATAGATTAATTGTTGTTTCCTCATAATCTGCAAACACTACTGTAAGTGCGGAATCATTGGATGAGGTGTTTATTGTTGAATTGAGCGCTGTGCCTGCTGCGGCTGCTACCCCAACGAATATGAGGGAAAGGATTATCTGCGCCTGCCCCTTTGTCTCAGCCTTGAGCCTTTGCCCCGCGTGGATGAAACTGTTTCCATCGGGCATCTGGGCCGTGTTTTTGGCGGGAGAGCGCTTTGGAATGAGCAGTGAAACAATGATTATGGCAGTGTAATATAGTTGATAAAGAATCATAACTGTTTAAGTAATAAATGTGTCGGTGCCTTTAACGTGAAACAATCTGTCCTTCGACATATATAGTTGATGACATAACAATTTGGAACGTGCAAGACACAGAACTCAGGACAGAAGACTCCAGACAGTTATGTCTGGTACTATAAGCATATAACCTATATGGCATGCTATAGGTATGAGATGGCCTTCAGCGTGAAATATACCCGAGAAAATTATATATAAGCTTTTTAAAATCTCGTGCTAAAATAAAAGCATGATTGAAAGGACTTCGTTCAATCCGCTTAAAGAGCACCTGAAGCAGAAGGAAATAAGCCTCATTGTGGGACCGAGGCAGGCAGGCAAGACCACCATAATGCTCCTCCTTAAAGAGCATCTTGAAAAGAAGGGCGAAAAAACATTATTCTTCAATCTGGACATTGAAAGGGACAGGCAGTTTTTCGTTTCCCAGGATGCGCTTGTGAGAAGGATAGAGCTTGAGTTCGGGAGGAAAAAGGGGCATGTTTTCATAGACGAGGTCCAGAGGAGGGAGAATGCCGGCCTCTTCCTGAAAGGCCTTTATGACATGGGTCTTCCATGCAAATTCATAGTTTCGGGCTCAGGCAGCCTTGAGCTCAAGGAAAAAATTCACGAGTCTCTCGTAGGCAGGAAAAGGGTTTTTGAGCTGTCAACCCTTTCTTTCGAAGAGTTTGCCAATTACAGGACCGCCTATCGGTACAAGGAAAGGCTTGATTCGCTCTTTGAGATTGACAGGCTGCAGGCAGGCAGCCTGCTTGATGAGTATATGAGCTTCGGAGGTTATCCGAGGGTCGTCCTGTCCAGCACGACAGAGGAAAAAGGAAGGGTCATGGATGAGGTTTACCAGAGCTACATAGAGAAGGACATATCCTATCTTCTGGGAGTCGAAAAAACAGGGGATTTTTCACAGCTGGCAAAAACTATGGCCTTTCAGGCAGGCAACCCGGTCAACATCTCCGAGGTTTCCTCAACCCTCGGCATATCGCTGCCAACAGTGAAAAAATACCTTTGGTACATGCAAAATACATTTGTTATAAGCAGGGTCACTCCATATTTCGCGAACATAAGGAAAGAGATCACCAAGAGGCCGGTTTATTACTTCAATGATATCGGACTGAGAAACTATGCACTGGCAGATTTTGGGATTCCGGCAGAGAGGGAGCGCGGAGGCTACCTTTTTGAAAATTGTGTCTTTAACCTTCTGAAGGAAAAGGTGCTGCATACACCCTCTCGCATACATTTCTGGCGAACAAAAGACGGAGCAGAGGTTGATTTCGTCATGGCCCGCGGGAAGGAAGCATTGCCAATCGAGGCCAAATACAGCAGACTTAAGGAGACCTCAATCACGAGGTCCCTGAAAAGCTACATCTCAAAATATCACCCCTCCAGAGCTCTTGTAGTCAATCTCAGCCTCGACAAAACTGTGAAATTTGGAGGCACTGAAATCCATTTCCTGCCTTTTTATAAACTGGGAGGATATCTTGATTCCCTTCCGAAGCGCGGTCTTATCTGAGTGCAGTGCAACAGCCTATAATCCGAAACAACCTGCCTGCCGGCACGTAAAAGACGGCCTGCTCAGCATTCCATAGGGATAGCTCTTTGCCGTCTTTCCAAGGCAGCAAAGCTAGCCCCACTTACCCTCAAGCTCCTTCCACCGGTTCTTCGAGCGCCTTTCAAGGAATATGTAAACGCCAAAAACACCTGCTATAGCACCTATTATAACTATTATATACTCCCAGCCGAAAAGAAAGGCTGCGCACGCTTTGCAGCTCCCTCCACAGTCAATGCCTTGTTCGCTCTCATCCCTTTTCCCGTTGGAGCATAAATCCTCGCATCCCTCATCCGCAGAACCGTCGCAGTTGTCATCCTTGCCGTTGCCGCACACTTCGCTCAGTTTGGCCTCAACACCTCCTTCGCACAGCCCCCATTGCCCGCTTACACATGTTGAGGTGCCGAACCTGCATATCCCCGTGTTGCTCCCGCAGTTCCTTGTAAGGCCATCAATGCATGCGCACCCGATCTCATCCGCCTGCCCGTCGCAGTCATTGTCCTTCCCATCGCATGTTTCCGCAGCCGGATTGACAGCCCCGGTGCATAGCCCCCAGAAACCGCTCACGCATGTCTGAGTGCCAAGCCTGCACTCCCCGGCATCGCTTGCCCCGCACGGCCTCGTCTGCCCCCCGCTGCACTCCGGAGGCTGCTGTATTATGCATGCGCTCTGCGAG
>CAYUWT010000098.1:0-4761 GCA_964448625.1 uncultured archaeon | reverse complement strand
CCGAAAATCAAAGCATATATGCCCACGAGCAGCATTATCGAAGAAAGTATGGGGTCCGTTATCAGCGAAAGGAGCCCTATCCTTGCGCCTGCATCATAAAGTATTATGGCATCGCCTGCTGTCTCCAGTTTTTTTTCCTTCACAACCAGCCCATCCGCTTTTTTGAGAAGTTCCTCATGCGTTTCTGCGACCAGCTCTATCACTCCCTGCTCAAGCGCCTGGTTCTCATTGAGATTGAGGTTCTCCTTCACGAATGCCGAGACAGCGCTCTCATTCCTCCCGTGCTTCCTTGCTTTCTCCATGAAGAGCGCAACCAGCGCGTTGATTGTTTTCGAGTCCTCTATGGGCTCGCTGCCTCCCAACCCGAACGAGACCGGCTGCGCAGAGCCGATAACGGTGAATGGGGCCATTGCGGCTATATCACTCGACACAAGCAGAAATGTGCCTGCAGACCACGCATAGGCTCCTGAGGGACTCACATAGCCGATTACAGGAATATTGGTTTTCTCTATGGTTTCTATTATCTTCAGCGTGTCTGCAACAGTGCCTCCGGGGGTATGGAGCTCCATTATTATCGCTTCCATCCTGCTGGATTCAGCAAACTTTACAGCTTCAGCCATCATCTCGGCGTCAGCGGCTGTTATGGAATCCTTTATGCTCACAAGAAGCACGTCAGCAGAAGCAAGCGGGATGGAAAGCATGAGGAAGGCAAGCAGCACAGGCCAGTTCGGGAAGTTTAACTTCATGCTTGAATTTTGAAGCGCGTATTAAAAATCTTTTTTAGCTGTCCGGAAGCCGCTGCCCAAACAAATCCGGAAAGATAAAAGCCTGCAGGCCCTGAATCCGGAAAGGCGCATGCGGCCGCATGAGCGCAGCATACCTGTGTTATGCAATCTGCCGTTCCTGAGGTGGATGCCGCCTAGAAAAGATACCCTGTAGCGTGCTCCGCATTGCCCACCGCCTTTCCGAGCTCTTTCAGGGTGGTTTTTTTGCCCGTCCTTTTGTCAACGAACTCAAAATCTGATATAACCGCAGGGTATTCATTATAGGTCAGCTTATTTGGTATTACCCGCTTGCTCTTCTTTCTGAACGTCCATGAGGAGTGCGCGTAAGCGCTCACGGTGAAGCTGATCTTTGCTTCCCTGCTTTCGCCTGAAACCTCAAATTCAGGAATCATGCCGCCGGTTTTTTTCACCTTGATGTCGCTTAATTCATGGAGCCCATAGCCGTCGAAGAAGGCTATCTTCTTCTTTATGGCCTTTTTGAGCACCATCTGGTTCGTGTAGGTGAGCACCGCCCCGTTCGCAAAGTGGAAGATGCCCCAGTACCATGGGACCGCCGGCCCGTTAACGAAAACCCGCTGGAAATAGGCTGTGCCCTTGACAGGCTTTCCACTCACAGTGCCCTTCAGATCAAGAAGGTTTATCCTCGTTATGGCATACCCCTTGCCGCCCAGCAAGTTGTTTGCGTGATAGGCGGGCCTGAGGAAGCCGCATTCTCCTCTCACATCGGCCGCGAAATCAAAATTGTCGCCTATTCTGATTCTGTTTGAAACATCCCTCACTGTGAATGATGTCGGTGTTTTCGAGTCGGTAGAAATCCCGTCCTTTGAAAATTTTATCATGCAATGCTCCAGAAGGAAATTGTGGTGCATGTTTTCACCGTCGAAGTACCATGCCGCCACCGTGCCATCCATGGCATTTTTATCCAGCGGCAGCCTGAATTTCATCTTCATGCCGTTGCAGTCTATCTCCCTGACATTCTTCGCCGACCAGAGTATCATGAGCTGCCGCGGCCTGTCCGGATCCTTCGGGTTGTCAAAAAAGAAGAGCCAGAACCACCACCACCATGCGCCGCGTGGCATGGGCTCATCCTCTACGTCAAACACCTTCTCTCCAGGCCCCACAGGAATGGCTTTCCTTTTGGACATGTACTGTCAAACCCATTTTGCAATTCGGGATTAAATGGCTGGCGGACTGTGGACTGCATCTGCCGAGCGCCTGCGCATATCCAAATCCGCATGTTGCGGACTTTTATGCGGGGGACAGGATTGTCGTCTTTTCCAGTTTTTGGATGAAACCTTTTATCAAGCTCATCTGGAAAAGGTTTCGAACCTGCGAACGGACTAACCGACTGGCTCCTTAGGCCAGTGCCTTTGACCATTCCCAAACCTTTTCCCCTTGATTTTGTTTCTCTTTTTCGTTAACGTTTTTCTCTTTTCAAAGAGAAAAAGGTTACTTGGCTACCCCCGCATTCATTCTAATTTGCCACTCTGGTTTTAAAAATAGATAAAGAATATTTTCTTATATGGCGGAGGACCTCATTCTGCTCGGCTTCATGATAATCATTATAGGATTTATTATAGTAGCGGCGGGGGCGCTTTTTGGCGCAGGAGGCGGCAAAGCAAAGGTCGCTGTAGGCGGGCTTATAGGCCCCATTCCTTTCGGTTTCGGGAATGACCAGAGCATGGTGAGGTTTGCCGTTATGGTTTCAATAATAATATTTTTCGCTTTCATCCTGCTCAACATATTAGCAAAAAAAGCCCTATAGCCTTGCAATCTCTCCTTTCAGCACCGCTGCACCCTTCTCAAACCTTGCCTTCTCCCACGGGTCGAGCGCCAGCTCCTTTACCTTTTCAACTCCTTTATTCCCCAGTTCAACCGGCGCCCCTATGCTCACACCCCTCTGCCCGTATTCCCCTTCCAGGACCACAGAGCATATGGAGCCCCCCTTTCCCCTCAGCACATTTTCTATCATGCAATACGTGCTCCTGGCGGGGGCGTAAATCGTGCTGCCTTTTTTTGCTATCACTTCCATGGCCCGCGTTAAGAGTTGCATGGTGATATTCTCCCTTTGCGCCGTATCAAACTCCTTCCTTTCCCCGGCAATCCTGACCCTCGAGAAAAGAGGCACCTGGCTGTCCCCGTGCTCTCCAATGACCTGAGCCGACACATGGGAAGGCGGGCATTTGAACATGTGCGAAAGCAGCGCTCTGAACCGCGTTGTATCAAGCAGGCTCCCGCTCCCTATGACCCTTTCCCTTTCCAGCCCCGAGAATTTCCATGCAAAATAATTGCATATGTCCATGGGGTTTGTGAGCGTTATAACAACGCCCCCGAAACCCTTCAGCCTCTCAGATATGCTTTTTATGATGGGGTAATTTACCTGGGCAAGCTCAAGCCTTGTTTTTATTTCAGGGGTTCGCGGCCTCCCTGCGCTTATAACCGCTATATCAGAACCGGCAAGGTCGCTGTAATCCCCGGCCATTACCTCCACATCGTTCTCCAGGCATGCTGACTGCACTATATCAGCGGCCTGCCCCTCCGCAAGCCTCTGGTTGGTATCGATGAAAACAATCTGCTCCGCAAGGCCGTTAGCGGCGCACTCAAACGCTATGCAGCTTCCGAGGCTGCCGACACCTATAAAAGCAATCTTGGCCATCCAAAACTATTTGTAGCTGTATAATATTAACGTCATTCAGCAATCTCTGGGAGCAAATACTTTTATAGCATGCACCTAATGCAGACCTATGAGTTCGGATATCTCGGGCTTCCGCAAACTCGGCCCTGAGGAGAGGCTTTCAATAGTGAAGCAGGCCGCAGGCCTGACAGATGAGGAGGCTGAACTTCTTAGAAAGCACGGGAGGCTTGACATTGCCAGCGCCAGCAGGATGATTGAAAACGTTATAGGCAGCTTTGAGCTGCCTTTCGGGATAGCCACGCATTTTCTCATAAACGGGAAAGAATATCTTATTCCCATGGTTCTCGAGGAGCCTTCGGTTGTCGCAGCAGCAAGCTATGCCGCCAAGCTTGCCCTGCCTGGCGGGGGGTTTAAGGCAAGCTCGGACCCTCCCATAATGACGGGGCAGATACAGGTCGTTGATTTGATGGATGTTGATTCTGCGCGGCAGAAAATCATGGAAAATTCCCAAAGGCTTGTGGAGATGGCAAACAGCTGCGACCCTGTCCTTGTGAAGTTCGGCGGCGGCGCGAAGGGGCTGGAGGCAAGGGGGGTTGACACCAAATCAGGCCCCATAGTCGTAGTCCACCTCCTTGTTGACGTGAGGGATGCGATGGGGGCCAATGCCGTGAACACAATGGCCGAAAGGATTGCGCCTGAAATAGAAAGGCTCACGGGAGGCAAGGTGAGGCTGAGGATAATCTCGAATTTTGCCGTGAACAGGCTTGCGAGGGCAAGCGCTGTGTGGAAGAAGGAGGTCATAGGAGAAGATACAATAAAAGGCGTAATACAGGCTTATGAGTTCGCGGAAGCGGATCAATACAGGTGCACAACGCACAACAAAGGGATAATGAACGGGATTGATGCGGTTGTGCTCGCTACGGGAAACGATTTCCGCGCTGTCGAGGCCGGGGCGCATTCCTATGCTGCGCGGGAAACCCGCTACCAGAGCCTCACCAAATACCATGTTAACGGGAATGGAGACCTCGTGGGGGAGATAGAGCTCCCTATAGCAGTGGGTATTATAGGAGGGTCTACAAGAACAAATCCGATTGCAAAGGTGGCTTTGAAGATACTCGGGGTAAAGAGTTCCATGGAGCTTGCGCAGGTCATCGCATGCGTGGGCCTTGCACAGAACTTCGCTGCATTGCGCGCGCTTGCAACAGAAGGCATACAGAAAGGGCATATGCGCCTCCATGCGAAGAATATCGCAATAACAGCCGGAGCTGACGGAGAGATGATAGAAAGGGTTGCGGAGCTCATAGTGAAGGAAGGCAGCATAAGCGTCCAGAGGGCGAAAGA
>CAYUWT010000097.1:0-4775 GCA_964448625.1 uncultured archaeon | reverse complement strand
AAGACAGAGTGGAAGAAGCTGTAGTTAATGTGAACCCTGACGGCTCTTATGAGCTGTTGGGGATTGACACAACAATGAAGGAATTTCAAAAACTGCAGGAGGCTTCTCGCCGGTATGGTCAGATTATATGGCTTTTGGCTTTGGGAATTAGCTGTATTGTAATCTTTCTTATTTTGAGAAGGAAGAAACTGGATATATCTGCTAGTAATACTTGAGAGGCTTGCATCGCTGGAACAGAGAATAGAGAATCAGGCGTTTATATGTTTCCAGTGGCAATATCACCTTATGAAATTCAGCGAGCTTGGAATTGATGCGGCTCTTTTGTCCAGGTTTAGCCATCACGGAATTGTTGAGATGACCGAGATACAGCAGAAATCCATACCCCTCCTCAGGCAGGGGAAGGATCTTGCCGGGCAGTCGGAGACAGGGTCAGGAAAGACTCTTGCGTTTGCAATACCGATAATGGAAAAAACCATGCAGCATGGGGGTGTGCAGGCCCTGATTCTGACACCCACGAGGGAGCTTGCGCTCCAGATACAGAAAGAGTTCATAAAGTTTTCCTATAAACCGTTCCATGTCGCGTGTGTTTATGGGGGGGTTGGCATAGAGCCGCAGATACATGCCCTGCAGAGGAGTGAAATAGTGGTAGCCACACCGGGCCGCCTGCTGGATCATATGCAGCGCAGGACAATAAGGCTCGGAGGGGTGAAGATACTGGTGATAGATGAGGCGGACAAGATGCTGGATATGGGATTCATTGATGATATTGAGAGGATTATATGGGCTCTCCCCCGGGAGAAGCAGACAATGCTTTTCAGCGCGACTATACCCGAGAGGATAGCGGTGCTGAGCAGGAGATATATGAAAAACCCCATAAGTGTAGGGGCAAGGAGGCAGGTGGCAAAGCACCTGCTGAGGCAGGTTTATTATGATGTGCTTGACAATGAAAAATTTTCATTCCTTGTGCACATTCTGAGAAAGCTGAATCCGGAAAGGGCTATGGTTTTCTGCGGGAGGATTACCACAGTTGATCTTGTTGCGGAGAACCTTTCAGCTATCGGAATAAACGCATACGGAATCCACGGGAAGTTGAGCCAGGCAAGGAGGGAGGCTTTGATAAGGGATTTCCACAGCGGGAGGATAAAGGTTCTTGTCGCAACGGATGTGGCCTCGAGAGGGCTGCACATAGAGGATGTGACGCATATTTTCAACTTTGACATACCGGAAAAATCAGATGACTACACGCACAGGATAGGGAGGACTGCAAGGGCCGGCAAGACAGGCATGGCTATTTCATTGATAAGCCCCCGGGACCACAAGAATTTCCGGAGGATAACGCCCAGCATAGATATTGAGAAAGGCGTTGCAGGGCACTTCGAAAGGGTCCCATTCAGGGTAAGGAGCCAGAGAGGATATGGTTACGGCTATGGAGGTGGGGGCAGGGGCTTCCATGGAAGAGGGTTTCACAGGGACGATGAGAGAAGGGGTCCACACGACGGGAGAAGGAGAAGGCACTGGGGAGAGAGATAATTCAGCATTTCTTTTCGATTTTGGTGGGCAGTCCTGCATCTCTCATCCTTTTCAGCCTTTCCTCATTCGAGCCTATTTTTTCATTTCCTGACGTCAGACTTTCTTTGATTTCCCTTCTTGATTTGCCGCAGGCGGGGCATTTTGGGCTGTTCACTTCTATTTTTTCCGGGTGATATACTGGAATCCTTTTTATTTGATGTATGGCTCTTGCTGTTTTGTAGCTGTAATATTCCGGTATTACAGTTACAGCTACCTTTCCTTTTTTGCAGAATGGGCAGCCCAGCTCCTCATTTATTATCTGCATATCTCTCTGTCTCCGAATATTCCTTCAGGGAATTTTGTTTCTCCTTTCTTATTTTGGGCTGTCTGAAGGTTTTCTTTAAATCCTCCGCTGCAATTTCCTTTCTGCGGCTTGCGTCTTTAAAGAAATTTTCCAGGTCCGAATAGAAGAGAAAATTCCAGCCCTGTTTTTCAACTGCTTCCCTGAGTATCGGCTCCTGAAGCTTTCGGTAAAGAAGCCTTTCCCTTTCCTCAGGGATGACTATTATTCTTTTTACGCTGTCGTGGGGTATGTTTGAACCCCTTACTACGGCTTCTGTTATTGCAGTCGTGTTTTCAACCTCAAATTCGTATCTTACTCTGCCCTCCTGATGCCACAGAACATCTATCTGCTTCACCCTGTCAAGGTTGGTGCTCGGTATAAAGCGGAACAAGGGGTCTTTCACTGTAATGAAATCGGAAAGTTTCCTTTCCATAAAGATTTCAGACTGCTCCCTCATTCCAATCCAGACATCATAACCCATCTTTTGTCCAAGAACAGCCAGATAATAAATCATTTTTGAGTGTTCATTTTCTCTCACATTTACTGAAGGCTTAAGCAGCCAGCTCCCGTCTTTTGTGGGATTTGCATATTCTTTCAGCAGTTCTTTTATGTTCTGCGTTTCAGGGGTGAGGGCATTTGGGAATTTTATAAAGATTTCCTGCAGAATGTCATCAAAGGATCTTTTGCTCTTCCTCCTTAGAACATCGACAATGGCTGTCTCCACCCTGTCGCCGAGGGGCACAAGCTCCAGATAAGGCACGCTGGAAGGGTCTTTGAACCACCATTTTTTCCCAACAACCTTCCCTTTCTCGTCTTTCACCGGAACCAGGACAAACTCTCTGTTCAGAAACTCCTTCATTACGTCATCGGGGTTGCTCCTGCCTGTCAAAAGCGCGCCTTCGTTCTTCAGCTCAACTATTATTCCATTCAGAATGAATGTGTATGGTGTAGGCTCTCCTCTCTCAGCTATTATTCTTTTGGCCGCTTCAAGGACTATTCTTTTGTATCTGCCCTCGTCTGTGCGCTCTGCATCTCTGGCTTTTGCCACCTGCGGTTTCCTGAACCTTATGTAGTAATCGCCGACTGCTGAGCCATAGGGTGCGAGCCCGGCTTTGGAAGAGGTGTGAGCAGGTGCTTGGTAAACAATCTTTTCTAAGTCAAAGCCAGCATACATACAGGCGCTTATGATAGAGTTCCATACAGCTATATCCGTGTTGTGAAATGTCACAGTCATCCATCTGCCGGGCTTGAGAACGATGTGTATCTGTCTAAAGGCTGATTTCAGCATCCTGTCATAAACATCAGCTGTCTTGTTCCTGGCAGGGCTGTCACTCACTATTATCTCATCCTCAAAATTAGATCCAAAACCAAGCCATGAGCTCCACATATAATCGAGTTCGAGATATGGCACCGCATCTCCGTATGGAGGATCGGTAAAAACATAATCAACGGAATTGGGTGGTATGATTTTTTCCAGCTCAAGTGTGTTGAAGGTTTTCAGCATTGTGTTGTCGCTTTTTAGCTCATCAAATGTATCCGCCTCTTCAAATTTTTGAATGAGAGAGTTTGATTCCTCTTTGCCTCTTCTTACCCTTTTGAAACGCTGTTCAAAGCAGTTCCAGACGTTTTGCTCAAAATGATGTGGAGGTATCCAAAATCCTCTTATAACCCAAGCTGGTCCTCCTGTAGTTAGACGCTGCCTGTACGGTATCATTTTGCTGGTATTTGCGACGGCTGAAGTAAAAATAAATTTAAATATCTCTTGAACCTTTTTGTCCCTTATATGATTAATCTCATTCAGCAATATTGACAAAGCAATAAGGTTCCTCCTTGTGAAGAGGTCTGAAACCCTCATGCCTTTGTGCACATTAACGCGTGTATTCCATATGAGCTCGTTCTGGGGGATCCAGTAAGGTATCCTTCTCCTCTCAATCTCTCCGAGCTTTGTTTTGTCGAAGCGTGAAACCTCTTTCCAGAGGCTGCCCTTTGAGCAGTGGCAGCTGTACCTTATTTCCTTAGGGGCGCTTTTTTCCCATATTATTGCCTCTGCTGTTGTTTTCTTTCCGCATTTTAAGCAGATTGTTGTATAGAGCTCATCTATCCTCTCTCTGACTTTATCCCTTATTTCGTTAAAGGCTTCCTCCATTTTAGTCGTTTCAATTGGCATGGCTGTCATTCTGGAGATGAATGTGGCCATGGGGTCAAGGTCTATCCCTATAGCCCTTCTTCCCAGTTTGACAGCCTCTATAGCTGTCACACCAAAGCCTGAAAATGGGTCGAGGACTATATCTCCCGGCTTTGAATAGTGATTTATGTATTCTGCCACCACATTACATGGTTTTCTTGCCCAGTATTTGTGCATCAAATACATTGGAGGGTGAGTTTTTGCGACCAGTGCATAATTTATGTGCTGTACTTCAAAGCCTCTTGGAGCCATAGTTTATGATAGATTTGAGTAATAAAGATTTATTACAGGTTTCGTATCCTTCTTATGAAGGCTGCTTATGTGAGTGCGGTTATTATTATAATAGTTATAGCTGCTTTCTTTTTTCTTTCCCAGAGCAAACAGCAGCAGGAAACATATTCTGTGAGCCCGGAGGGGATTGTGACATATACAAACCGCCTGTCTGCGCAGTTCAGGGTTGTTTCCGAAAGCATGGAGGGGGATACAATTGTGAAAAGGGTAGAGTTTGAGAGCAGGGGAGGCGCAATATCAGGAGTGCTGAGAATCCCAAAAAGCACCGTTGCTTTGCCTGCTTTTGTTATTTTGCCCGGTGCGACAGTCCCTGCTGGGACAAACCTCGAGCAGGACCTGAACAAGCTCGGTTTCATAACACTCGGGCTGGACCAGCGCGGTGTCGGGCAGACAAAAGCGCAGCCTGGCTGCGCTTTTGTCTGCCCGACACCGCGCTGGTCCAGCCCG
>CAYUWT010000096.1:0-4796 GCA_964448625.1 uncultured archaeon | reverse complement strand
GTCACTTTTCCTCAAGAGAGCTGGTCTTTATGGAGGCTGGCACCAAGGAGTAAAAGGCATTGCAGCAAGAGAGACTGTCAGGCAGCTTGGTTCATTCTATAATGCGTTGGATTATTTCTATCGACAACTCTCCAGAGGGGAAAGAATAGAAATCCCAAACCCTCTGGATGGAACCAACCTTACCGGCAGCGTAAAGGACGATTTTTTGCTTAGAATGAGATGGTATCTTGAATACAGCCATAAAAATGAAGGTGCAGTGCCGAAGGATCAATATTACTACAGTACATGGGAATATCAGCACGGATGGCAATATGTGTCTGGTTTTGCTGTCCCATGCTGTGCAGGCATATGCTCCCATACTCCAAGGGAGTTGTACAGCGCAACCTCAAGATTCCTCGGAAGGGCAGGAGGCCCAGACAACAATGCTGTCTATAGTCCTGCTGTCTTCGTCTATCCTCTGCAGGACTGTACTTCCATCTATTTGGCATTCAACGATGCAGAGCATCCTGTTGACTCCAGAAGTATAGTGAACAGCATATGGAGAAGGATGCAATCATTCACAGCGCCATGCAATAAAGGCATACTGCGTGCTTGAGCGGCTATCGGCCGACTTGCAAACCGCTCTAAGTGAAAGAAGATGTGCGACCTCTTAACCAATAGTATGATTGGCAGCCTTCACCTCTTCAGCAGCCTCTCAATGACAGCCCCGTAAGCCGGCCTTGTGACGAGGAAGCCTGAGAGTATCCCTATTATTGCTGTGATTGCGAAGCCCCTGAGCAGGCCCGTCCCTATTGTGAGCAGCGGGAGCATTGAGGAGATGTTGGCCGCGGCTGCGCTGAATATTATGAAGAAGGCGCGTTTCAGTTTCTCTTTGAGCAGGTATGTTTCCTCCTTCCACCTCCCCCTCAAAGCCTCATCAGCTATGATAATCTGCTGGTCTATCCCTGTGCCTATGGTGGCTATTATCCCGGCTATTGCCGCGAGATCAATTGTCCAGCTTATCATCCCGGCAAGCGGCACAATGAGCACGCCGAAAGAGAGAAGGTCCGCATGCTTTTTTATGTAGGCTGCGGTGACCACGGAAAGGGAGGCGAAGAAGGCCGCAAGCCAGACGTAAGTATCATTGGTCGAGGCGATGCCGAGTATTATTATTATTTCGGATGCGGCCACAACAGTCATTGGCAATGAAATCCGTATGCTCCTGTAGCGGGCCAGTATTATGAGGAACACGGCAAGCACCGCAAAGAGGGCAGCGACAGCTGCCGAACCAAGAAACCCTGAGCCCAGAGTGGGGCTTATGACATCCTTTGATACAACCGCAAGGCTTACAGGAAGCGCACCGCTTCTCAGTATTGTCTGCAATCTGAGACTTTCCCCCTCAACCTCCTTCCTGTCTGCCCTGAACCCCTGTATCTGCGGCTCGTTCACAACCCTTCCCTTCAGGTCTGCCCCTATGCTAAGCCTCGATACCTCCTCGCCATCCAGGAAAAGCACTATCCTGCTGTCCAGATACTCCTCGCCGCTGAACGGGTCTATGTACGTGGGAAGGTTTTTCGTTATGTCAGCAAACCTCTTGGCCCCTTCCGGAGATATGAGCACGGAAAAGAAGAACCTGTAGCCCTGATTTCCCACGGGCTCTATGCCTCCGCGCGGCGGGGCTGTAATGATCTGCTGGATATCCGAGCCGGTATAAGCCCTCGCAAGGAGCGTGAGACTATTGGCAGTGCGGTTCACATAATCAACCACTATACCATCAAGTGTCAGGCTGCTGTTGAGGGAAACATTCTGCCCGCTTATTTCAACCTCATCCCCGGCCACCTTCAATACATATTCCCTGTCCCCTATCTTTAAGGAGCCGGAATCCCCCGACAGCAGGACAGGCACCTCTATTTTGGCCTCGAACCTCCCCTGCACGGAAAGCAGGCTGGAGACAATATCTTCCCCTGCCCCTGAGGTTTCTATCTGTATAAGCGTTTCGCTCCCCAGCCCTATAGGCCTTATCTGTATCTCCCTGAGGCCGTATATGTTTGCCCTCTGGTTGAGTATCTCTACCGTATCGCTTACAGCATTGCCGCTTATATTGCCTCTGGGGGAAAGCAGGAGCCTGGTGCCGCCCTGTATGTCCAGACCGAACTGCAGATTTGTCCTGTCAATGTCCGGATTTGGGGCAATTGCTATAACGCTTGCCGCGACCATTATCAAAAGCAGCAGCACCCGCCAATTTTCAATCATACAGCATACCCCCTCTTCTTCACATACCAGCCGAGGACAGGGGCGTTGAATAGCCATGTGACTATTATGTCAGCCACGAGCCCTATCATTAGGACCGAGGCTATCTCCACAAGGACAGGGGAGATGGAGGAAATAAGTATGGCGGTAAGTGCGCCTATCGAGGTGCCGGTCATTGTAATGCCTGTAATAAAAGCCTGCCTGAATTTCTGTTTGATTTCTATACCTTCCTTCTGCTTCAGTATGCGGCTTGTGAGCATAATATCGGTATCTATGGAATACCCTATGAGCATGAGTATTGCTCCGAGGGCCGCGAAGGAAAGCTCAATTCCGAAGAGCTGCATAAAGCCCAGGGTTACTACAATATCGGTGAAGGCTGCAAAAATCATGTAGAGGCTCGGAAGCGGCTCGCGGAATATTAAGAAGACTATTATGCCCATAAGCACAAAGGCAAACGCTACGGCTCCCTGCGCCTGAACGAAAAATGTTTCCCCTATGGCGGCCCCTATGGTCTGCACCGAAGAGTCCCTGGTGTCAATGCCCATTCCGTTTAACGCTTCAATAACCTTCCCACCATCAACACTTTCATCAACATTTATCATTATGCTGCTGCCGCTTATCCCCTTCAGCTCCCTTATGACAGCCTTTCCGAAACTCTCCTCAAGCCTTTCGGTTATCTCATTTATGGAGACAGGCTGGGAGAGCTTTACGCTTACAAGCGTGCCTCCCTTCATCTCGAAAGAGCGCTTTACGAACTCCCCTGTCTGGGCATAGCTGCCTGCAAGCAGCAATATGGCTACACCAAGCAAAGCCAGCGGGGCCAGCACTGCAGACCTGCCGGCTGGCGGAAAATCCATTAGATATGATAATCGGCGTATTAATAAATTACCCGAACATTAATGTTCGGGAAGTTAAATGGGGAGCAGCACCAATTAAAATCATCACCGCTCCAATCTATTATGGCTGGCAAAGAGGTTGATGTGGCCGTTGTCGGCGCAGGCGCTGCCGGGCTCTATTTAGCAGGCCTGCTGGAAAAGAGGCTGAGGGTGCTGGTGATAGAGGAGCACGGGAAAGTAGGAGGCAAGGCATGCTCAGGCCTTTTCAGCAGCCGCCTGAAGGAATTCCTGAAGCCTTCAAAAGAATTTGTAGAGCACACGGTTTCCGGAGCGAGGCTTTCCCTGCCTTCCGGGACAATGGTCAAGGTGGAAAAGAAGGGTATCGCTGCATATGTTGTCAACCGCTCCGCGTTTGATTCCTATCTGGCTTCGAGGCTTGACTCGGAAATAAGGTTCGGGGAGAGAATGGAACGGCTGTCATTTGATGAGGATGGAGTGCATATAGAAACTGATAAGAATGAATATGCGGCGAAGATGGTTGTAGGGGCGGACGGGGCTAATTCAGCTGTGAGAAGGCATTTCAATGCAAAACCGGGGGAGATAGTGAACGGGCTCATTGCAATAAAGGAAGGGAAAAATGAGGAAAGGTTTGTCGAATTGTTTTTCGACAAAAATATAGTGAGGGACGGCTTCTTCTGGAAAATACCGCGCGGCGCAAGGACGGAATGGGGGCTTTTCGGAAAGAATGCAAAATTCTCAATGCTTGAGGAATTCTTTTCCTTAGAGGGGTATCACAGGGAAGCTGCATACATCCCGATAGGGCCTTCAAAAACGGCTTTTGACAGGACAATACTCATAGGGGATGCCGCCGGAATAACAAAACCGTGGTCGGGAGGAGGGGTGATGTATGCCCTGAACTGCGCCAAGATAGCCTCAGAGGTCATATTCAATGCTTTCTCGAAAAAGGATTTTTCTGTTGAAACACTATCAGCTTACGAGGCCGGCTGGAAAAGGCAGATAGGCAGGAACATAGAGCTCGGGCTTTTTTTCAGGGAGATTTTCAAGGAGGCGGATAACAAATCTCTTGAATCCATGTTCATGCAGGCCAACGAATCACTGCTTTCCATGCGTGACATGGATTTCCCGCTTACCGATATTGGATAGCCTTTTGAAGGTTTATAAACGGGTGCGGGCAAATATAAACATATATGCAGCAAACAATGAAAGCCGTATCGCCTATTGTTGCTGTCGCATTCCTTGTCGGTGTCACTCTTGTTGTCGGCGGGATGGTGGCAAGTTTTGTGACCACTGTTATCAATACACAGCAGGAGCAGGTAGCCTTTGCGCAGCTCTGCAGCGATGCCAAGGTCATACTGCAGAACGGGGTGTATGACGCCTCCTCTGATAACCTCACGCTTATAGTGTACAATTACGGGGGCGTGGACCTTGCGTTCACACCTGAGGTGCAGTATTACGACACCTCAAAGCACCCCAACAACCAGCTCCTTGAGATTTTCCCGCTGTTCAGCATAGGGAAAAACGAGATAAAGACCGTGAACCTGGTTAGCGTGGAGGACGACATAGAGAATGTGAGGATAAGGTCTGCAAAATGCGACCCCCCATGCTATCAGTGCCCTGGTGCGCAGGACATACTGCTTGCCGCAAACATCCGGGGATTGTAAGTATACCCCGCACATTAGTGCGTTGTTTCTATTCTAATGGAAGAATTAT
>CAYUWT010000095.1:0-4808 GCA_964448625.1 uncultured archaeon | reverse complement strand
AGCTTTCTGAGAAATTTTGACATGCGCATTAGCTTCAGGGAAGGGCATTTGGAGCTGATGTGATCCATGCCGGGATCTTCACAATTCAAAGACGGCCTCAGGAGCTTCTGGGAAAGCGCCTTTCCGTGAGCAGGATAAAGAGGATAGACGATAAGGGCTTTGCTGTAAGGTTCTTCATGAACGAGAGGGAGCTGCTGAGGCATTGAGAAGGTAATTTCCCAAATTCCCGTTGTTTCAGAGATCGCAGCTTATTTTATCCAAACCTCGCGGATTTCGGGTGTTACTTTAAACCCAATCATAGCTTTCTGGACTTCCCTTGACTTTTCAACCGGAACCAGCATGGAGCTATCCAGCCTAATTCCGCCAATCCCTGCTATGAGACCTTTCCTTTCATATATCTTGCTCCGCTTCCTCAGCCTGTACCCAAAAAAAGTTCTTATGAATTTCATCTTTTTCTTTTGTTCAAGCTTATTGATGGAATAATTGAACAGGGCATAATGGTTTAATCCTTCCTTGATGCCCTCATATTTTCCATAAAGAACAATGCCAGTTGAAATTATTTCAGATTTAATTTCTTTCCACCTATATGTATCAAGGTCGGCTATTATATATTTTATTGGCAAGTTTATGCCAAGAAATGACCATTTTTTTTCAACAGATAAATAAAACCTTTTCTCTGCGTCCTTTGCAATCAGCTCTATTTTTTCTGCAGTGCTTTCAGTCGTGTTTATGAACAGATCTATGTCGCTTTGCTTGTCAGCTTCGCCTGTCGCTGCTGATCCAAATAGTATTATGTTTTTGATATATTTTTTTGCGTCAGGCGAATCAAATAGCAGGGATACAAAATCATACACATAAGGAATTAATCTCATAGCGTCTCTCCAAGTAAGCCTTCTATAAGCCTCTTGATTTCATATAAATTTCGAATAGCGCCTTCTACCTTTCCCTTCTCTTTAGCCTTCCCATAGCACAGAACAGATCTGTATTCGTCCTGTTTTACAAACAGGGAAAGCAAGGTCTGCTTTTCAGGAAAATCCATGTCAAATTTGCTTTTGGCAACTTTCTCAGATACAAAAAACCTGTGGTTTATGTTAAACCCCGGTGTAATGAGGTTCTTTTTGTGAAGAAATATGGCGAAAAGATTGCATGATGCCTCAGAGGCTGCAAACCCTATAAGCCTTTGCCTTTCCACAATGAGGTCACTTCTTACTTTCTCTTCTATATCCCTCAAAAACTCTGCCAGTGCCTTTTTGTGCTCTTCAATTGAAACCATATAAAATATAGGCATCCTGTATTTATAAATGTTATTGATAACATATTTTATGTTATTTCTAACAGAAAAGGCAATTACATATAACGGATATTATGTTATATATAACTAAAACAACCACATGCACGATTGATTTTCCACTGGAAAAATTACAATACTTTTAAGCAACAAGCTAGTAGAAAACGACTTTTCGTTGCGATATATAATCTCTGACGATGTTTATAATAGGACTAATGGATTTTCTGACATGTACACCATTACAATTACAAATTCAAACGCTTCGGATAATGAAACAAGAATTCCAAATTTAGAAGAATGGTTTAATTTAAAGACTCTCTTTTAGCACGATATTTTATGAAAGCGGCTTTTTTGGATACTCTACAAGGCGAATATGTGAAAAGTATAAATACAATAATTGAAAATGACATTGATATTCTAAAAAACTTTTGTTGGCCAACATTATTTTTTGGATTGGTTTCTCATTTCAAATTATTGCTATTGTAATAAACTTTGATATTTTAAAGAGCATAAAAAATGAAATACTTGAATTACCCCTTCACATTCCCGATGGGCTTGATATTAAGCCTTATGCTTTCAAGGGCAACCGCATTGTTTTACCGGCTTTCGGCCCTTCCATATCCCCGAATGATTTCCTCAGCAGATACTCCTCCAGCTTGAGGAGCGCTTTTGCTTTATCATTGTCTGTGTTGAGTGCATAGAGCTGGACTCTCCCTATCTTTCTTGTGGGTTTCACCAGACCGCGCTTCAGCAGCATAGGAAGAATTTTGTATATGGTGGGTCTCGAAATGCCGCAATTGTCCGCTATGTCCTTTTTTGTGTAATCAATGCCTCTTCCTTCTACCATAAAGTCTATTATTTTGTTCTCCACCGAGTCTCCTATTACTTCCAGCAATATTGATTTGTCCATAGTTATGGGATACACATTTTAATAACAGTTTAAATAGGTATTAATGGTATTTAAATCTTTACTTTCATGTAAGCTTATGGATAATGAGGAAATAAAGGCCAGACTGCTTTATTCTCTCGCAAGGAAAAGGAAATGGGGAGAGAGCCATACCGCATATGAGCACATGTTCCGCCAGTTAAAAAGCGCCTCACTCGGAAAGGAAGGGGTAAAGCTTGCGGAAAAAATGGCCGGCGAGCTGTTCAGGCAGGGATTCATTCTGAAAAAGCCCACGCATTACGGGCTGCAGGTCTCTCTGAACCCGAGGATGTCCCATGATATAAAGAAGCTGATAAGGGAAAGGCTTGGGTTTGATATTTGAGTTACCCCTTCACATTCCCGATGGGCTTTAAACCCACAACCGGCTTTGAGAGGCCTGCAATCGCAACGGACTCAACAACCTCGTTTATGTTCTTGTAAGCTAAACCTGCCTCCTCCGCAAGTCCTGCCATGCTCACAGCCTTCACATAAATCCCTCTCTTTTCCATATCGTTCTGCAGCCTGTCGCCCCTGACAATATGCTTGGCCTTTGTGCGCGACATTGTCCTCCCCGAGCCGTGGGCTGTAGAGCCGAAGGTCGTTTCCTCTGCCTTTTTTGTCCCTACAAGCAGATAGCTCCCTGTTTCCATGCTGCCCCCTATAATAACCGGCTGCCCGCTTTTCTGGAAAATGGGCGCAAGCTCCTCATGGCCGGGGCCGAAGCTGCGCGTTGAGCCTTTCCTGTGGACAATGACCTTCTTCCTTTTTCCGTCAACAGTGTGCTCCTCTATCTTGGCAATGTTGTGGGCAACATCATAAACGATGTTCAGCCCCATATCCTCCGCGGGCTTGCGGAAAACCTTTGAAAAGCCTTCCCTTATCCTGTGCACTATCACCTGCCTGTTTGCGAAGGCCATGTTGGCAGCGCAGGCCATCGCAGCATAATAATTGCGTGCCTCCTGAGTGCTGTAGGGCGCGCATGCCAGCTCCTTGTCTTTAATCCTCATGTTGTGCCTCCTCATCACCTCCTCGAAAATCATGAGATAGTCAGTGGCTATCTGGTGGCCGAAGCCCCGCGAGCCGCAGTGCAGCATGACAACAATCTGGTTTTCAAAGATCCCGAACTGCTTTGCAATCTCCGGCTCATGGATGCTCCCCGGCATCACCCTCTGTATCTCGAGGTAATGGTTTCCCGAGCCCAGCGTCCCCATCTGGTTCACCCCCCTTGTTATGGCTTTTTCAGAAACATGGCGCGTGTCAGCGCCCTTTATCATGCCATATTCCTCAACCCGTTTCAGATCCTCCTGCCATCCGTAGCCGTTCTCCACGCACCACTTGACCCCTGTTTCTGCCACCTCCCTGAACTGCGCCCTGTTTGCGTTAACGAAGCCCTTGGCCCCCACACCCGCAGGCACGGTCCTGAAAAACGTATCAACCAGCTCTTTCAGCCTGGGTTTCACTTCATCGTAAGTAAGACTGGTTGTGATAAGCCTCATGCCGCAGTTGATATCGAAACCGATACCTCCCGGGCTTATCACCCCTTCCTCCAGATCAAAAGCTGCAACGCCTCCTATAGGAAAACCGTACCCCCAGTGGCCATCAGGCATGCAGAACGCATGCTTTTGTATCCCCGGAAGGCATGCCACATTGGTAACCTGGTCATAAACACCGGCATCCATCGCCTTCACAATATTCTCCGTGCCGAACACCCTTGCTGTGACGCGCATGCCCTCCTTGTAATCAGCGGGTATCTCCCACACAGCGTCCCCTACATTTTTCAGCTCCGGTATCGTTATGTTTGCCCCCCGGACGTTTTCCTCAGCCATAGCTTATATATTATCTCTGTCCTTTTATTAGCATGATGAAAATTGCAATGAAGGGCCCAGAAATCTGCCTTGCCTCCGGGGCATTTTTGATTTTTGTTGCCTCTCTGCTGGAGGGGGCTGATATTTTTTCAAAAACAATAAGCCACCTGAAAGAGGATCTGGGCCCAGATCTTTTAATACACTTTTTCATTGCCGGGTGGATTCTTGCAGCTTACGGGATGTGGAAGTTTGCAAAAGGCAAAGCGTAATAAATTCAGGCTATGGCAAATATTATCAATGACTGAGGAATTCTCCGCCGGAGCCGTTGTAGTCAGAACTGAGAAAACAGGGCCTCTCTACCTCCTTCTGCATTATTCAGCCGGCCACTGGGACTTCCCCAAGGGGCATGTTGAGATGGGTGAAACAGAGCAGGGTGCTGCAAAGCGGGAGACAGAAGAGGAAACGGGGATAAGCGGCATAAAGTTTGCTGACGGGTTCAGGGAGATTATAGAATATTATTACAGAAAAGAGGGAAAGCCGGTGCACAAGAGAGTTGTTTATTTCCTTGCCCTCACGCGGGAAGAGGAAGTAAAGATATCATTTGAGCACAAGGGCCATGAATGGCTGCCTTTCGAGAAGGCCATGCAAAGGGTGACGTTTGCCAGCTCGAAGAATGTGCTGGAGAAGGCGCACGGATTCTTGGCCAAAAGTGACAGAAACACATGGTTATAGTTCACCGAACATTTTGGCAACCAATATTAGCCTTTGCACACAATAGCTTTGTATGGTC
>CAYUWT010000094.1:0-4854 GCA_964448625.1 uncultured archaeon | reverse complement strand
CCTATATTGCGGACGGCCAACAGCATGGATTCCGCGAGGATGCTCTACAGGATAGCCTACAGGGAGCAGGTTGCTGAAAAGAAGGAGCTTTCAATCCGCTCAGCAAAAAAACCCCCCACCCTCAAAGAGCAGCAGGAGTTCCTCGTTTCAGGCCTCCCTATGATCAATTCAAAGCTGTCCAGACGTTTGCTGGACCATTTCAAAAGCCCCAAAGAGCTGTTCAATGCAACCCCGGAGGAGCTGCAGAAAGTTGAGAAAATAGGGAAGTGGAAGGCCAAGGCCATTTGGGAACTGCTGAACAAGGAGTATGGCTAACATGATATATTATCTGTCATATATCAGACGGTTTTTGGGAGAATCAAAATGCCCCACCAGGTGCCCCTTATCACCGTAAACATTGCCATCGAACCCCATCAGCATGACATCTTTATTCTCATCAGGTAACCATAACCCCACCCTTCTTTCCCCCTCCCTGTAATCATGCCTCCTATTATGCCTTTTTGCTTTCATCAGCGCCTTGTCACTCCCATCATAAAATTCGCGGGTGTCCATTGGAGCGCATACCCAGGAAACCCCCATGGAAAGCGTATTCACATACCGGTCTTCGCAGCTTTTATCATGGATATCCTTCGCCCTTCTGAGAAGGAAGCAATAATCATGATTTGCCGCTATGGCAAAAAATTCGTCCCCGCCTATCCTGCACAAAAAATCGTGCAGTCTTTGAGGATGAAACATTTGCAGATAATCCTCCACTGCCGGCGTCCTGAAAAAACCTGAGAGGAAACGGGCTGTGTATTTTATAGCTTCATCACCTTTTGCATGCCCGTATTTCTCATTGACTGCCTTAAGGTTGTCTATATCGCTGCAGAGCATTCCGAAACCATGGATATCGCCTTTATCAAGAGCTTCCATCGCCCTGTCAAGAATCTTATCGAAGCTTTTCCTGTTGTAGACCTGTGTAAGGCCATCGAGCAAACCCTCAGCGTTCAATTGTCTGTTATGCCTCCGCAAGGCCTTCTTTTCCCGCAGCGCTTCCCTGTACCCCTTTCTCAAGGTTCTTATAACCTCTCTCTCTTCTTCTGTAAGCGGCCTCTGTTGAGAGGCCTTCAGAATCTTCTCTATATTCATAGTTACCACTAAAAAATAGTTAAATTAATTTATAAACCTTTTTTTACCGTTTTTTGTGCCTTAGGCAGGCCTGTATGAAAGCTTTGTAAACGGGGTTGGGCTCAAGCGGCCGCGAGGTATATTCAGGGTGGAACTGGGTTGCAAAAAAGAACGGATGGGCGGGCAGCTCAAGTATCTGCATTATCCGGTGTTTGGGGTGCTTCCCGCTAAATACAAGCCCGTGCTTTTCCAGAGTTTCTATATATTCCGGGTTGCATTCCCAGCGGTGCCTGAACCTCTCCCTGACAAGACTCTTCCCATATATTTTGTGCGCTATTGTATCTGGCTTTATCTCCACATCGCGGCCCCCGAGCCTCAGGGTGCCTCCAAGCCCCTCTATCCTTTTCTGCTCCGGCAAAAGGTCAATAACAGGAGCCTTTGTTTTCGGCTCCACCTCGGTTGAATTCGCCTCCTTCATTCCGCACACGTTCCTTGCGAACTCTATTATCGCCATCTGGAAGCCGTAGCACAGCCCGAGGAAGGGTATCCCCCTTTCTCTAACGTGCTGTATGCACATTATTTTCCCCTCAGCGCCCCTGGAGCCCCACCCTATAGGCACAATCAGCCCGTCTATGCCTTTGAGAGCCTCAGCCGCATCCTTCGCGTTCTTTATGCCTGTTGTTTCGAGCCACTTTACCGAAACCTTTGCCCCGCAATAAGGGGCTGTGTGCTCAAGCGCTTTGAGTATTGATATGTATGAGTCATGAAGGTTGGTATATTTCCCCGCTATCGCAACCGTTATCTCCCTGCCAGCCTTGTCTATCAGCGAAACAAACTCCTTCCACCGGTTGAACTCCTCCCTGTGGTCCCTCCTCTCCAGATTAAGTATCTCCAGCACCTGCCGATCAAGCCCGACCTCCTGCAAAAATACAGGTATCCTGTGTATGTTCTCAATATCGTAAGCATTGATTACCCTTTCCACAGGAACGTTGGAGAAGACGCTCAGCTTCTCCTTTATCTTTCCGGTAACAGGCCTGTCGCTCCTCGCTATTATTATATCCGGCTGCACACCAAGCTCCATCAGCCTCTTTGTCCCAAGCTGCGCGGCCTTGGTCTTGTGCTCATCAACAGACTTGGGGGACAGCACATATGCGAGGCTTATGAAACAAACGTTTTCCTTGCCTTCCTCGTATGCAAGCTCGCGCATCGCTTCAATGAAGTAGGAGTTCTCAATGTCCCCCACAGTCCCCCCGACCTCAACCAGCACAATATCCGCAGCGCTCCTGAGCGCAAGTTTTCTGAGGTAGTTCTTTATCTCCCCTGTCACATGCGGTATGAACTGGACATCCCTCCCCAGATAATCCCCCTTTCTCTCCTTGTCTATTATCGTTTTGAATATCTTTCCGGCGGTGAGGTAATTGTACTTCGTGAGGCTCTGGTTGAGCATGCGCTCATAGCTCCCCAGGTCAAGGTCGCACTCCGTCCCGTCATCCAGAACAAACACCTCCCCGTGCCTGTATGGGTTAAGGGTCCCCGCATCGTAATTCAGGTAGCCGTCAAACTTTATCGGCGCGACCCTGAAGCCGTAGCCCATCCTGAGAAGGTTCCCCAGGCTTGCAGATATAGTCCCTTTCCCTATGCCTGAAATCACAGTCCCTATAATCACAATGTATTTTGTCCTGCCTTTCTTATAGCCGGGAGGCAGGTTGTTGTAGAATTCGTGCTCGCCTGTCTTCGTTGCAATATCCTCGAACACTTCCTTCCGCATGGGATATTGTGGGATTGCGATATAAAAAGGTTTCAAAAGTTTTTGATGCTAAAGTTCCAAAAATATGAAAGAAAGATTCCAATTGTCATGGAATTTTCGCAAGGAAACACAGGTTTTCCATAAAGCTGCATATATCATCGGCAGCTTTTTGGCAAAAGTTCCATGTCACATCGGTAACTATTGGCAATTTGCATGACGTTCCCCCTATAAAGGGTTTTAACGCAAAGAGGCTTTTATTATCTTATCGGAAAATAAACAACATGGGCCGATAGATCAACTGGCAGATCGCGACCTTCGCATGACCCTTTTCCAGATGAGCTTGATAAAAGCGTCAACGGAAAAAAGGAAAAGGTCGAGGCTCCGGGTTCAAACAGCCCTTTTGCCTCAATGTGCTTGTAAAAGCGCTGGCGGAAAAGCTTGAAAATCCCGGTCGGTCCATTTAAGCCTTTTCCATGTGAATCTGTCAAAAGGCTTATGCCAAAAACTCTAAAACTCAAATCCCTCGTCAGCCTTTTTCCTCCTCCATATCAGATAAATGCCGACCGCTATCCCTCCTGCGGCAACAGCTGCAGCGGGTATTAATACGGGGAGGCTTGAAGGTCCCGCCTCCCCCTCCATTTCACCTTCTTCCGCCGCCACCTCTTCTTCCCCGTTTTCTTCAACTCCCAGCCGGTCTATCCTTTCCCTCAGGTTCTCGTAGCCCCCTAGGTTAGTCTCTCCCGTTCCGCTTTCCGCAAACCATTCATCCACAAGCTGCGCAGCTGTTTTCTGCCTGCCTTCATCGGCTATGGCTTCAACCTTCCTCATCGCATCCGTGAAAAGCTCGTTTGTTGAAAGGTATGCCGTCGCCTTTTTGGTCATCTCCTTCTGGCCTGCCGGGGAATGGGAGGCGACGGCCGTTATCTGGTAAAGCCGGGAGTTTTTCCTCGGTATGGCTGTGAAGCTTAGCGTTTTTTCAGAATCGGCAGCCATCTCGGCGCTTTGCGGCGAGAAAAGCGTATCAATATCCTCCGGAGCCTCAAGACTTACGCTTATCCTCCTTGGCTGGCCTTTGTTCTCAAGTCTTATCGTGTATTCAACAGGCGCAAGGTTTTCTATATTGAGGTTTGCAGGAAGGAGAGAAATGGAAAAGCCCGACTCCTCCTGCAATGCTTTGGAAACCACAACCTTGCCTTGAACCGTTTCCCTGCAGAAGGAAGCTGTGCAACCTTTTATGACTCCTGTTATGGTGAAGTTATGCTCCCCTTCGGCAGGAGGGGAAAGAGTGAAGGACGCTTTCCTCACACGGTTAGCGCTGTCAAGAGTCACAAGCCTCTTTTTGGGCTCAGCTTGTATGCCCTCTATTGAAAGCTCTATGCTGTCAGCGGAATATGACTGCACTGTAACACCTGCCTGCACATTCTGTCCCAGAGAGGCATATATTATTCTTTTTTCAAGGCCCAGGTCAAAAATATTGGAATCGGAGTTAGGGCTTACAGAAGCGTTTTGTACGGGTTGCGAGTCAATATCCTCAAGATTGCTCACGCATGCCCTTCCGGTAATGGTTCGTGAGGGGACATTCTTATTGACCGCGCTTATGGTAAGCACAAAAGGCTCTCCGCATTCCCCTACAGCCCTGCCGGCTGAGGAAAACCTCACAGCATCTATAATCGTGTTGTTCTCATCCGAGAAATGTGTCCTTTCCGTAAGGTCGGCCCATGTGCCTGTGAAAGGCGTCATAATCATGCGGTATTCAACCCTGCCCTTCGGAAGGGTTCCCAGGTCATCAGGCAGCACAACCTCAAAGCTCTTTATCGAGTCAGGCCTCATGTAAAGCTGGATGCTGTCTTGTTGGAGGGCATATATAGTTTCTGCATTGAATAGAACAATGAGGGCAAAGGATAAAAAGACTAATTTTTTCATAATGGTTTTCTCTTAACATTTTTCATTTGGCTTTTGATAGAGGCGAGCATTTATCTACCCTGTCACATAGCTGCACT
>CAYUWT010000093.1:0-4875 GCA_964448625.1 uncultured archaeon | reverse complement strand
GTGTTGAACCCCCTTCGCATGCAGATGCAGTTATGGAAGGCGACTGTATCTCGTAAAACCCCTTTTCCCTGAAAAAGGAGTGTATGGCTCCCATAACCTCTGACCTCACCTTGAAAACTGCTGTAAGTTTCCTGCTCCTTACCCACAGGTGGCGCATGTCCAGCAGGAACTCCGGGCTCTGGTCCTTGGCTATGGGAAAATTATCCGAAGGCCCAATCACTTTAAAGCTCTCTATATCTATCTCATAGCCCGTAGGGGCGCGCTTCTCTTTCTTCACCTTTCCCGTCAGCATTACAGAGGCCTCCCTTCCAGCGCTCCTTGCGGCTTCAAAATCCCTGCCACCTTCTTTTACAACGCACTGGACAATCCCTGTGGAGTCACGCAGCACAATGAAAGCTATCCCTTTGCTTTCCCTCGAGCGGTAAACCCATCCCCTGAACCCAACACTTTTTCCGACACGCTCCCCTATATCCCCGATTTTGACAACCATACCGTAGACTGCTCCCCGAACATTAATGTTCGGGTAATTATTCGTAATTTATTATATAAACCTAATAATGGGAATGGAAGAGCTGTTCAACGGCATCATGAAAGACGGCCAAAAAATACTTACCCAAAACCTTGTGCCGGGGGTAAGCAGCTATCAGGAGGAGCTTGTCTCTTTTGCGGGAAAGGAATACAGGGTATGGAACCCTTACAGGAGCAAGCCCGCAGCAGCCATCAGAAAGGGCCTCAGGAGTTTTCCGCTTAAACGCGAAATGCGCGTGCTTTATCTGGGAGCTGCCAACGGCCACACAGCAAGCTTTTTCAGCGACATTTTAGGTTCAGAGGGCTTCATTTATGCGGTCGAAATCTCGGGAAGGGCCATGAAGGACTTGCTGCAGACCGCAAGAATGAGGAAAAACATGGCCCCCATGCTCGCCAACGCAAGGACTGTCCCTTACACATGGATAGGCCCTGTAGACCTTGTTTACCAGGATATAGCCTCCCGTGACCAGGCGGAGATATTCATAAGGAACTGCCGCATCTTCCTGCCCCGCGGAAAGGCCGCAGCAATCAGCATAAAATCAAGGAGCATTGATGTTACGAAGATGCCTCAGGATGTTTTCAAAGAAGAGCTTGAAAAGCTCTCGCATGAGTTTAAGATAACCGAAAGCCTGGAGCTGGAGCCGTTCGAAAAGGACCACCTGTTTGTTGTCGGGGAGAGGAGATAGCTGCCTATGCTCTTTTTCTTTTTATTAAGAAAGCACAATATTAAACAGGAGGCAGCATGAAAAACCGCTTGGAAGCAGGCACTATCATGAGAGCTTTGAAGGAAAACAGAGAGTCTCTGCGTGAGCTGGGCGTAAGAAAGATAGGGCTGTTCGGCTCTTTCAGCAGAAAAGAGCAGAGGAATGGCAGCGATATCGATTTTTGGTGGTTTCAGCAGACCTTCTTTTGACAATTACATGGAACTTAAATTCTTTCTCGAGGGCCTTTTCAAAAAGAATGTAGACATAGTTATAGAAACTGGCCTGAAGCCTTCTCTGAAACACGTAAAGAAAGAGGCGCAGTATGTCAAAGGATTATGACGTTTACCTCGATGACATACTTGATTCCATAAGGAGAATCGCGGAATACACAAAGGGATTGTCTTTTGAGGAATTCGCAGAAAACCAGATGGTGTGCGATGCCGTGATAAGAAATCTTGAGATAATAGGCGAAGCAGTCAAAAGCATGCCGCAGGAGCTGAAGAATAAGAATCCTGAGATAGAATGGAAGAAAATAGCCGGTTGAGGGACATTCTCATTCATGCATACTTCGGAGTTGATGTTGAAATCATATGGGATATTGTCGCAAACAAGCTGCCTGAGCTTAAGGGCGGCATAAAGAAGATGAAGGAATGATCATTCCTTCTTCAGCCTCTCCAGAAACGCCTCCCTGAACTTCCCGAAATCCTTAACCAGGGCCCCTGCAGCCTTCTCATGCCCCCCGCCTATCCCGTTGCCTCTACAACTTTCTTTCGTCACCTGCCCCAGGTTTATCTCCGAATTCTGGTATCTTAGCGAGAGCTTCCAGCCTGATTCGCTCTTCTTGCTGAGCAGTATTATCCTGTCCGGGTAATGCCTTGCGAGTATGCTCGAAACGACAGAAACTATGTTCATGCGGCTTTCCGTGCTGTAAATAAGGACATTGCCGGCCCGCTCTTTTTCCTTTTCGAACTGCTTCACCTCCTTCTCAATCTCCTTCAGCACGATGGAGTGCCATTCCTGCAGGCGCTCATCACGCGCAAACCACTCAAAACCGTAAGCTTCTGCAAGCGTCTTCAGCGCATATTTGGCCCCCTTGAGCCCCTTGAGTGTGATGGCTGAGGATATGAGCTTTGTGGCCTCCCCGAGCTTGGACTCAAAAATCTTCTCCGATATCTCCGTATCCACCAGCTGTGGAAACCTCTTTTTGCACTCCCCGAGGAAATCCTTCCTCTCCTTCATAGCATAATCCCCTATCACCCCCAGAGCCGCTATCCACATCAGTTCCTCCATCTTGTGGCTATCCTCCAGAATCCTGTACACAATGTAAGAGGTCGGCTTGTAGGCCTTGGGGTCCTTGAACCTCGGGTTGTAGTGGATTATCTGCTCACGGTTCATGTCCTTTTCCGGTATGTGGTGGTCTATTATCACAAACCTTGTTTCAGGGAGGGCATTTGCAAGCCTTTCTATGCTCTCATGCTCTTGGTCCATGGGCATATCGAGGAACACCACAAGCTCCGGCTTTTTCTCTACAACCCATTTAGCGAATTTCTCCTCAACCTGAGGGCCTTCCCTTGCGTGGTATTCGAAGTCGGGATAAACCCTCAGTATGAGCGCAGCGCTCGAAACCCCGTCAGCATCTTGATGGAAGAAAAGCAGCTTCCTGCCCTTCGTTGCAAGCAGCTGGTTGATTTGGTTTTTCATCAGAATAGTAGCACAACAGCCTTAATATAGGTTCTTTAGCCGCGGAGAGAATATTATTTTATGGAATTCCCGATGAGGATAGTTGTGGCCACTGTGGTTCTACTCATAGCAATCCTTATTTTCCTGTTCATGGTGGCGGGCTGGTTCGGGAAAAGCGATGAGGTTACAAACAGCTTCTTTGACTGGCTTTTGGACACCACAGGAATAACAGAAGGCGGCCAGCCTGTCCCCGGAACCGCTCAGCCCCCTGAGCCCGGCCAGTAGTGCTTGTATTCCTGGTATAACGAATAGCCTCCGAGAGCACTGCCTGCGAACAGGGCCCCTCGCGTTATAATGAGCGGTATTCCCAAGCCCTGCGCCCCAGGCACAAATGTCAAAACAATCCCCCCCACCGTGAGTACTGGGGATGCTATCTCTGCAAGCCTCTCTTTTGTCCTCCCTCTCGTATCAACGCAGTAGTTGAACTCCCCCTTCTCTTTTGGAAGGTTGGCCTCATCCACCCTCGGAAGCGTAACAACCACAGATTCGGTTCTGCACTGGCCCAGCCCATAGGACTCGAAGAAGCCGTCATCATCCATATCAGCGAAAACAAGCTCCCTGCCGTTGGCAATGAATTTCACCCTCATGCCGCTGTATTCCAGCGGGTCCTCCTTCTGGAGAACAAGCGGCACCCATTTCGTCCCCTTCACTTCAAGCAGGCCTTCCTCCTCAAGCTTCTTCTCATCAATCTCAACCTCCATCTCCTCAACCTTCAGCGTGCTTTCAGGATATTTCCCCCTGATGCTGGTCAGCAGCGTTTCGGTGTTTGTCCTTCTTGCTATGTCCATCGAATTGAACGCAGGGTCATCTATGCCCAAATAGCCCTCAAGCTTGCACATGGGCAGTCTCTGGTCCCCTGTGAAAATGCCTATTAGCGGGAGGTTGCGCCAGAAATGCTTGCCCTCGAGACTTATACCTTTGGTGCATGCAGCGCCGCCTGTAACCTCGTTGAACGCATACTCATCGCAGACAACGCGTTTTTTCTCAACATCAAGCTCGTTTATCCTGCAAGGGGAGGCGAAGTGGAGGTTAGCTATCCTCTCCGCAGAAAGGGCTCCAGGGTCCCAGTCCACGAGGACTGGCATGCCCATCATCTCCTCCGGAAGGTCGTGTGCAAGCTTGGGCTTGTACGGTATGTCAAGCACAACGCTGTTCGGCACAGGGATGAAGTTGTTGTTCTTGCTTTCGAAATAGGCGGCAGCCCATGCAGCTGCGTCAGCATAACCAGCCCTTATCGCAGCCCGCCTGATGGCGGGAAAGTTGGCATATCGCTGCTTAAACGCCTCAATAAACCGTTTTGATACAGATTCCGTGGCAGCCTTCTTTGTGAGCGTGGGCAAAGAGGCCTTTGATATCAATCCCGAGCCTGCAAGCCTGTCCAGCTCTTCCTGCGTGATTTCCTTTGTCACCGTTTTCCCAAGCACCTTCTGCTTTACAAAATCCGTCGCCTTGGCAGCGCCCTGTCTTACGAGGCCTTTGGTAACCCCCCATGCAGCCTTGCCCCACGGCAGAGTGGCAAGCACGCCTATGACAACGTAGGTCAATGTATCAGGCTTGAACGACCACGTGTCCTGCTCTATCGGGAAGCTCTGCCAGTATACGAGGTATTTCGGATCCCCGTAGAAGATTATCCAGTCCTCCTCAGTGGATATCTTCTGCGGGAGGGCGAAGTTGGTAATTTTGCAGCTTGTAACCGTTTCCTTCGAGACGCCGCACCTGTATGCAGAGAGCGTTGCGCTGTAAAACTCATATCCCTCCGGCTGCTCCATCACGAAATCGCCCAGAGTTTCCCTGCATGTTTCAATGAAGTTGTCCCTTTCAATCAAAAAGGAAACGTCCTGCCCGTGGACGTTTTTGAGCAGGTCAAAATCCTTGCTGCACCTCTTCCATGCCTGCTCCTGAC
>CAYUWT010000092.1:0-4953 GCA_964448625.1 uncultured archaeon | reverse complement strand
ATGATGTCGTGGGCCTGGGGCCTAAGGGACATGGGGAATATCTTTTTGAAAAGGCTGTCTTTCAGGGCCCACCTGCCGTTTATCTGCGGGGTGAGGCTTGAGGTCGCCCATGTGTCAAGAACGTCTTTCTCGGGTTCGAAATCGGCCGAACCGCACCCGCATTTGCCTTTCGGTTTGTCGGCCAGCGGATCCACAGGCAGCTGGCTTTCCTCCGCAAGCATGATGGCAGAACATTTCGCGCAGTACCATACAGGGAATGGAACGCCGAAGTAGCGCTGCCTCGAAATACACCAGTCCCATTTCAGGCCTTTGACCCAGTTGTCATAGCGGTGCTTCATGTATTCCGGACGCCAGCGGAGCTTTCCGCCGAGTTCGAGGAACCTGTCCCTGAGGTCGAGGTATCTGATATACCACTGGACTGTCTCTATGAATTCTATCTCACGCTGGCAGCGCTCATGGACGTTTACAGTGTGGGTTATATCCTGCACCTTCTCCACAGCCCCTTGATATGCAAGGTCCTTGATTATCGCTTCCCGCGCCTGCTTCGGATAAAGGCCTTTGTATCTGCCTGCAAGATCATTCATCTTCCCGTCCTTCTCTATCACATGGACAGCCTGCAGCCTGTGCTTCTCAGCCCACTCTATATCCTGGGCGCCGCCGAATGTGCAGCAGTATACGGCCCCTGTGCCGAACTGCATGTCCACCGAGGGCTCTGCCCTTATCTCCACCTGCCTGTTGAAGATGGGCAGTGTAGCTTTCTTTCCCACCAGCGGCCTGTATCTCTTGTCTTCAGGGTTGACAAAGACTGAAACGCATGCAGGCATGAGCTCCGGCCTTGTTGTAGCTATAGTCATTGTGCCGCCTCCTTCAATCTCGAGTTTTATATAAACAAGCTTTGCAGCCTTCCGCTTGTCTTCCTGCTCCACCTGCGCTATGGCTGTCTGGCATTCCGTACACCACGGGACGGGGCTTTTTTTCCTGTATGCCCTCCCCATCCTGTGCAGCTCTATGAAACTCAGCTGGCTTGTCTTCTGGGAAAGCTCATTTATGGTGCTGTAAAGCAGCGACCAGTCGCAGCTTATCCCGACCCTCTTCCACAATGCCTCGAACTGCTTCTCCGCCTTGCCCGTCTCCTCGAGGCATATTCGCTGAAAATCTTTTCTCGCCATGCCCGCGGCCTTTATCCCCCTTGCCTTCTCCACATAGCGCTCCGTGGGCAGGCCGTTGTCATCGAAGCCGAATGGATAGAAAACATTGCAGCCCCGCATCCTCCAGAAGCGTGCTATGAAATCCGCATGGGAATAGGAAAATATATGGCCCATGTGTATGGTGCCGCTTACTGTGGGGGGAGGGGTGTCTATGCTGTATATGGGTTTCCTGCTCTCTTTATCGAAACGGAACATGTCCCATTCCTTCCACTTCTCCTGCCATTTAGGCTCGCTTTCCTTCGGGTCATACCTTTTAGGGAGTTCCATAGCACATCTTGCAGCCTTAGAATAAAGCTATTCGGATTTAGCGTTTTTAACCTATTGTTGTTTCTGAAACCAGGAAACATGTTTTTATGGTCTCTCCATGTGATTTTGCCAATAAAGTCCGGATTTTAGGCCGCTTTATTAGAGAGTCCCCTTCCTGATAAGCGCTTTTATAGCCTCCCGTATTTTTTATGGGCCTGCTCGGCTGTCATGAACTCCGTGATTTTTGCAATCCTGTTTTCTTTTTCAATCACATAGAAAAAGCGATAGTTGTCTGCTCTCAGTCTGTAAGCTGTGCGCCTGCTGCCCTTTATCTCTTTTTTATCCCGTCCGTCAGGAAACGGATCCGATTCGAGTGCTTTCAGCCTCCTTTTCAGATTATCTGCTTCATTCTTTGGCAATGCATTAATTCTTTCAAGCACGCCGGATTCGACAAGAACCCTGAACATTCAGTCCAGCTCCACGAATCTGCCCTTTCTTGCTACTTCATGCTGTGCTTCCACAAAAAAATCCATACGTTTAAGCAGCTCATGCTCTTCTACCAGCCTGCTGATGAGGGTGTCATAAGTGTCGTTCATCGTCCCTATTCTCTTGAGCTTCTCCTGAGTAATCTTCTGTATTTGGATTGTTGTCTTCTGCATGGTTATATGTTAGATATAGTCATTTATAAATATTATAAATGTGGCAAATTATGGCCTCCTTTAGCGGCCCTACCGGAACGGTGCGCTTCCCTCAGATTTATATGCGGCTCTTGTCAACACTGAACACATGAAAGTGACTATTTACGAGCTTGTTGGAAAACGAAAGGAACTCATTCAGGAGCTTGAAAACCTTAGAAACGAGAGGAAGGAGAAGGCGTCAGAAATGGTAAAGATTGATAAAAAGGATGAGGTTGGCAAAATATCTCTTTCTCAATACTCTGAGCAAATAGAGAAGCTGATGGACAAGGTTGTGGCAATTACAGTGCTTTTAAGGAAGAAAAATGTAGAGCAAACGATAGATAAAACCGGCATGACTCCTGAAGAGGCAAAAGTGAAAAGGGAACTGGTTGATGAGGAGCTTGCAGGCCTCAGGGGTTTAGGCGGCAGCGAGCGGGACTTGTTCTCCGATAGAGGGGAGATTGTCAAAATCTCAAGGATTGACAGGGAGGAGCTTAACAGCCTCATTAAAAAGCTGTCAGAAGAGAGGAGAAAGCTTGATTCTGCACTCCAGAAATTCAACCTCACCAATGAGGTAGAAATCGAGATTTAGTGCAAATTTATATCGATGTTAACCAATTATTTTTGGGTGCTATTACATAAAGCGCCTGCGGCAGGATTTGTGCCAAGCTGGAGATTAAATCTCGGACTCAAGGGCTGATTCCCCCTTACGCTTGACATATCACGATTCACACAAAACGCATGATAACTGACGACTAACGTGTCTCCTGACAATGGCTTAAAATGACGGGGTTATAACCCCTGATTATCCTGCCGCTTCATTATTTTGCCAAAGATTGAATTTAATCAGGCTTCGAATACCTGTGGATTTAGATGTTTGTACTTTGCCGCTGAACAGGGATTGAAACGAGGATTGTTTTTAGCTGGTTGGAGAGCTCTTCATTTTGAGCAAGAAATCCTTGAGGCCCTTCTTCACAAAGGGGCTGTTTGCGGCCTTTATTGCGGCCTTTGCACCCATATACCTTATCTCCTCTATTTCGGTTTCCGAGGGCATTTCCCTCCCGGATTTCACATCGCACTCATACATGAATGAAATCATGTAGAAACCGTCTTCGAATGTTTCCGTATAGATGCCTACAAGCCTGCGGGCCTTTACTGAAAGCCCGGTCTCTTCCTTTATCTCGCGCTCAAGCGCCTCTTTTGGATCCTCCCCGTAGTGCGCAAAGCCTCCGGGAAGGTTCCAAAAACCTTTTGTGTATCCCCTGCTGGCTTTCACCATAAGCACCTTTCCATTTTTCTCTATAATCCCGTGGCAGACATGCCTCACATAGGAATAGCACACTGCCTTTTTCACAATAGTGTCCGCGTTATCCTCAACAAGTATGTCATCTTTGAGAATCCAGCCCTCCGGGTGGTTGGGTAACATGGGCTCGCAGTAAAAAACGTCAACATCGGAAAAGGCCATTTTTCTTATTTTTCTGATGCGGAATGGTATCTCCTCCTTGCTGCTTGGAAAACGTTTTATTCTACCCTTATTTATGAGGAAAACCCTCCCGTCATACTCTATATAGAAATATGTTTCCTTTGGCGATTGGTTTTTGGCCATTTTAATGGTTGTAGTAGTGTATTTTAAACGATTGTCGAATGTGCGGATTGGCCAATATATAAATACAGCCAGGGAGTAGTGTGTGTATGGATGTCGGAATAACAGGTTACGGGGCCTACATACCACGCTTCCGTATAAAGGTTGAGGAGATAGCAAGGGTGTGGAACACAGATGCTGGCTCTATAAAGAACGGCCTGCTGGTGGAGGAAAAAAGTGTCCCGGGGATTGATGAGGACACGATAACGATAAGCGTTGCAGCCGGGCAGAATGCGCTTCTCAGGGCTGGCATAGAGCTGCAGGAGATAGGGGCTGTTTATGTGGGCTCGGAGAGCCACCCGTATGCTGTCAAGCCCTCTGCAACCGTGGTGGCTGAAGCGCTCGGGATAGGGCCTGCAATAAGCGCTGTTGATACGGAGTTTGCCTGCAGGGCAGGCACAACATGCATGTTCCTCTGCATGGGCCTTGTAAAGGCTGCATATATAAAATACGGGCTGGCTATCGGAGCGGACACAAGCCAGGGGCAGCCTGGGGATGCGCTTGAATACACGGCATCTGCAGGAGGCGCGGCTTTCATTATAGGAAGCAAAAATCTGCTTGCCACTATAGATGACCACTTTTCTTTTGTAACGGATACGCCGGATTTCTGGAGGCGGGACGGCCAACCTTACCCCCGCCATGGAGGGAGGTTTACAGGAGAGCCCGCATACTTCAAGCATGTCCTTGCCGCTTCCAGGGCCATGCTGGAAAAAACAGGTATGAAGCCATCGGATTTCAAGCACGCAGTCTTCCACACGCCCAATGGGAAGTTCCCTTTGAAAGCTGGGAAGGATTTGGGATTTTCAGGCGAGCAGCTCAAATGCAACCTTCTTGTTTCCAGAATAGGCAACACCTATTCGGGGGCAAGCCCCCTTGTGCTTGCGGATGTGCTTGATAAAGCAAAGCCGGGGGATAAAATCCTCATGACAAGCTACGGTTCGGGTGCAGGGAGCGATTCCTTCATAATAACAGTCACAGATTTGATAGAGGAAAGGCGTGAGCTTGCTCCAAAAACGGAGGATTATGTGAAGGAAAAGGTTTATGTTGACTATGGCACATATGCGAGGTACAAGGGGAAACTGAAGGTATGAAGGTGGCAGTTGTCGGGATAGGGCAGACCAGGATTGGCGAGCACTGGGACAAATCGCTGCGCGACCTTGCAACCGAGGCAGGAGCTGCA
>CAYUWT010000091.1:0-4955 GCA_964448625.1 uncultured archaeon | reverse complement strand
CCCCTTTGTAAATTTCCGGAGTCTCTCCTTTCATAAGCTTATCGAACAGATAATAGCTGCTTGGTGTGAATATCTGCATTTGCATTCCGGGCTGGAAAATTGCCCTAAACTTGGAAAGCCTGCCCTCAAGATCAGCCTCCGAAAGCCTGTATTTTTGCTCATTCTGTCTCCTTACAAAATCCCAGTCTTCTTGAGATTGACCGGCCTTTCTTCCTACCAGCCTGGCCTGCCTGATTTCTCCATACTCTCTTCCGGGTCCAAAAGACTGTGCAATCTCTTTGTACAACCTTTCAATATTTTTTCCAGAGAAATTTTGTATGTTCATACTAGCCCATTCCTGAGCAATCGTAACCCGGAGACCATTCCAGATATTGAGTGCCGCCTTCTTTCTTGAGCCTGAACTGTCCAGGCCTTTTGTAAAAATCCTCTCCGTAAATATTCGTCGCTTTTACCCAAGCTTCATCTAACATTGCTTGGTAGGTCTTATTCTCAAAATCATTCAAAAAATTTTTCATACCAACCTCTTTTGCATTTTAGGGCCAGGACCGGGATTCTCACCCGGACCGGAGGGCTCACAACCCTCTGTGCTGACTGTTACACTATCCCGGCCATCAAAAAGCAGAAATACTAAATTCTCTGAAGGGTCGAATACAACCTCAACCAGTGAACCTTCTTTCAGCCCGAAGTTCTTCCGCAATTCAGAAGGTATGGAAACTCTTCCCTTAGAATCAAGCCTGACAGTCCTTGAAATCAGCCTTTCAGAACCTTTAGAGCTGTTGCTAAATATGAACTGAACCACTTCTTCTCCTGATGAACTGAACCACTTTGCATTTTAATCACCTGAAAGTAATAGGGATAAAGAAATATTTAAAGGTTTGGTGGGATAGTTTTCCGTGCACGCTTTTTCATTTATGCTCAGGCAAAAGGGTGCTTTTAAAGGTTTTGTGGGATAGTTTTCCGCCAAAGCACCCCAGCTGCCAGAACGGAGAGCTATATGTTTTTCAAGGAAATGGCCTGATCCCTGGCGATTTTTCTGAAAATATGCAGATAGTCTGACAGAAGATAGCTGTCCCTGCTCCAGACAACCTTGCCGCTGGCTATTATTTCCCTTTTTAATCTGAGGGGCATTTTTTCAAAAATCTTTACATCATACTTGCTGGTCACGCGGCTTTCAAGTATGCTGTTAAAAATGTTTTTGACCTCCCTTCTTCCCGTAACTATGCAGACATCTATGTCGGATTTTTCGTGCGCATCATGTGTCAGCTGGGATCCGAACAGGATAATCCCCAAAATTCTGTCCTTTAGAAACCCAAAATCCCTGCTTATTTCCTTCTCCAACCTTCCTATTTTTTTCCTATCCATGTTTCCACCGCTTCAGCGAATTTTTCAACTGAAGGCAAAAGCTCATTCATGGATTTGTATGCCTCCTCGTCAATAATGCCATTGTATTCATGAATTATAACATTCCTCAGGCCGTTTATTCTCTTCAACTCAGGCATTATCTCCTTACAGCTCAGAATTTCGCAGGCCCTTTCAATGTTTGAATAATCGTCGTCAATCTCCTGGCCGGAGTCCTTTGTCAGCATTGCGCATATATCTGCAACTGCCTCCGCCATTTCCTGAAATTCCTTGTAAACCCCCTTTCTTTCCAGCCTCTCCCGTAAAAATATGCTTTCCGGCGGGAGATTTCTTTTTATAAATTCAAAGCGGTCTTTGCACTCCCTGATTTTATGTTTGTACCTTTCAAGCCTTTTTGAGTCTGGCATGGGTTAAAATTGGATAACCGATATAAATTGCTTGCAGGAGGAGAAGTTGTACGAACGCTACCCTCTAGGCATATGCAGCGACTTCCCAGTAACCGCCCCCACAGCCTCCATGAAGGCCTCAGGGAGCGTGGGGTGCGCGTGCATTATCTTCTCGATTTCCTCCACAGAAACGCCTTTCTTGATTGCGAGGACGGCCTCCGCTATGAGGTCGCTCGCGTTCTCTGCCACAATAGAAACCGAGGTAAGCTTCCCGTCGCACGAACAGACCTTCACAAAGCCTTCTGTTGTGCCGAATGCGCGTGCTGCGCCGCTTGCCACCAGAGGAAACTTGGCAACAGGGCATGTTTTGTCTGTTTTGCCCACAGAGGCTATTTCAGGCGTCGAGAATATCACCCGTGGGATCAGATCATAGTTTATTTCAGAATCCTGGCCCATCATGTTCTCCCCTGCCACAACCCCCTGCAGATATGCCACGTGGGCAAGCATCGCTATTCCCGTCACATCACCCGCCGCATAGATGTTTCTTATATTGGTCTGCAGGCGGCTGTTGGTAGCTATTCCTTTCTTGTCATATTTTACGCCCACAGAATCAAGCTCCTTCTGGTCTATGTTCGGCTTCCTCCCGACAGCAACGAGAACTTTTTCCCCCTTTACTACCCGAACATTAATGTTCGGGAAGATTTCAGCCTTCCCTTCGGGAGTTTCGATTTTTACGTTATTCCCGTCGCTTTCCACAACCTTTGTTTTCGTGTAAATCTTGATTCCGCTCCTTTCCATTATCTTTGTCATCGCGTCAGCCACGTCCTCGTCCTCCTGCGGAAGTATTGCGTCAGCCATCTCGATAATGGTGACTCTTGAGCCGAACTTGCTGAATGTTGTCGCGAACTCCACCCCGATATAGCCTGCGCCTATCACGACAAGGCTTTCCGGCAGCTCCTTCAAGCGGAACATGTCAGCACTCGTTATCCCTTTAACATTGGGAATTGCAGCAGGCTGGGAACCTGTGGCTATCATTATGTTTTTTGCGCTTATGGTTTCACCTGTCTCCTTTATCCTTATCTGGTTTTTTGAGACAATATTCCCCGCCCCATTTTTAATTTCAATCCCGTAGCTGTCAAGAAGCTTCATCAGCCCTTTTGTCGAAATCTCAACTATCCTGTCTTTCCTCTGCATTATCTTCTCAAAATTCACGGAAAACCTGTCTATATCAATCCCGAATTCGGAGGCCCTTTTCAGCTTTACCAGCAAACGGGCGCTGGCGTGCATGGAAAGCTTTGGTATGCAGCCGTAGTTTGTGCATATGCCACCCACAGAATCCTTTTCAATAATGACCGCTTTGCCTCCCAGCTGGCTCACCCTTATTGCGCATGCGTAACCTGCAGGGCCTGAGCCTATTATGACCGCATCGAGCATTAGTTTAGTGGGGTTTTGTATTTAATAATAATTCTCGAGAGAGTGCAGCCTTATTTTCCTGCCGCTTGGCATGGTAGGAGCTCCTCACAAGCGGGCCTGCTTCCACATGCTTAAAACCGAACTGCATCCCTATTTCCCTGAACCTTGCGAACTCGCTTGGGTGGTAGTATTTTTTCACAGGCAGGTATTGCTTTGCAGGCCTCAGGTACTGCCCTATAGTGAGCAGGTCGCAATCCACACTAATCAAATCCCTCATTATTTCCATTATTTCCTCCTCTGTTTCCCCCAGCCCTGCCATTATGTTTGATTTTGTTGTCATGTTCTTGTCGAATTCCTTTATTTTTTTCAAAACTTCCAGCGCCCTTTCATACCTGCCCTTCGGCCTCACGAATGGATGCAGGCGTTTGCTTGTTTCTATATTATGCGCCAGCACTTCAGGCTTTGCCTCCACAACCGTTCTCAAAGCCTCAAAATTCCCGTCAAAATCAGGTATAAGCAGCTCTATTTTGCAACAGGGAACGGCTCTCCTTATCTCCTCGATGCACCCTGCAAAAACGCCTGCGCCTCCGTCCTCCAAATCATCCCTGTTTACTGAAGTTATCACAACATAATCCAGGCCCATATCCTTTGTCCTCTGCGCAACCCTCTTGGGCTCTTCCATGTCCAGTCCGTTTGGCTTCCCGTGCTTAATATTGCAAAAACCGCACCACCTTGTGCACACATCCCCGAGTATAAGGAAAGTGGCAGTCCCATCCCTCCAGCATTCCGCAAGGTTAGGGCAGCGGGCCTCCTCGCATACTGTGTGCAGCCCGCTGGTCCGCATCATGCTTTTTATTTTCACAAAATTCTCCCCTCCGGGCAGCCTTACTTTCAGCCAGTCCGGGTGGCGCCTGCCTGTATGCTCCTCATTAGTCTGTATAGCGGATAGAACCTGGTTATCCTGAATCACAGGAATCGGCATATAATTATTGGGAACTCAAAGCTATTTATACAGGAGGCCGGCATATAATTTACTGGAAAACATGCTCGGTTTAGGGGAAAAGTGCTTCAGGTGCGGAAAGAAGCTGGGGAAAGATAAGGTAGAGAGGATGGGGAAGAAGTTCTGCTGTGAGAGCTGCATGAAGCAATATGGGAAAGAGCACCCTCCTAAGAACCCCAATGTCTGCGAGTTTTGCTGATTTCTTCTGTTTTTCATTCCGTAAAAAACCCTTCCAGCCTTTTTATCGCATATAATTTTTCCTTCTTTCCGATTTTTGCATCATCCAGCCCGGTTCTTAATATCTCTACAGACCTGTCATATTCCTCTCTGTCCACAGGATATGGTATGCCGTCTTTGCCCCCTAAAGCGAAACTGTATTTCGCAGGGTCCCTCCAGCTGGGAGGCTTTCCATAGACTACATCGGCTATAAGCGCAAGCGCACGGATTGTTTTCGGCCCAATGCCTTTTATGGAAAGCAGCTCCTCGTAATTATCGGGCTGCACCTCATAGGCTTTTTGCAGGGTTTCAAGGTTCCTTTTGCCCATTTCAGGGATAAGGTGGCCTGCGGACATCCTCAATTCCTTGAAGAATGAGTGGAGCGTGTTTCTCTGGAAGAAGCGCAAAAGATTGGACTTCTCTTTTACAAAATCCACTGAAATGTCCCTCGCCTCCCTGCTTTCCCTCGCCACCATGTTCAGCGTTTCTCCTGTGGAATCGCAGCATATTGCCTTATGAGGCTCCTCAACAAATGAGTGAACATTATCGGAAAGCCAGTGATACCTTCTTGCATGCCCGTT
>CAYUWT010000090.1:0-4984 GCA_964448625.1 uncultured archaeon | reverse complement strand
GCTCAATGAATGTGTGGATTAACCTCACCCCCACAAACACAACGCAGGTGAAGAATGCCACTCTCAAGTTTTCATGGAAGGGGCTGGAGGTTGTTATAAGCAAGAAAAACGCCTCCTCCGGTGTTGTCAGCTGGAACGACAGCGAGATAAGGCCCAAGGTTGAAAGCCTCGGGATAACATACAACGACCTCTCCAACCGCTTTTTCTGGTTCGCGCTGGATGTGGATGATTACCATGCGAAGGAGCTTACAGCCCATACACGCGAGCTCATGCCCGGCAGCTATGTGGAGGTTGTCCATAACTCAAGCATACCGTTCGGCATGATAGACATAACAAAAGAAACCCCTCTCTACAGCTATTCCTCCCCGGACCAGTATTTTCCCACATTCTACAAATACATAAACTGGAGCATAAACATAAGCTCTGCAAGCATACCGTTTGAGGCAAGGTGGCAGTTCGCGTGGCTCTACTGGAGCTGGGTGGGAAACAACACGCGGCAGCTTGCTAAGGCGAACAGCATAATACTATATGACCATGAGCCCAACAACGGCCCTGACCCGCTTATCGTGGAGTTCGCAAGGTTCGGCTACACCCCAAACACGGCGAGTGGTGTGCTTACAGCCGGCAGGGTGAACCAGTTCGAGCTCAACTTCTCCAACGGCTATGCGGTGAACCCCACAGATTCGCTTGGAGAGCACACAGCCCTTGTGCCCAGCATTGTAGGCTATGGGGGCGTTTTTCCGAATGCGAGCGCAGCAGCCAGCGATGCTGACTTGCGCCTGAAGGCAGCAATGGGGCCCTTCGCGACAGCAACGAACATTCAGGTAGACACCCAAAGCCTTTCCGGAGTGCCAACCCTCTGGGGTCCCGCGAGGCTTGAGATAAGGGTGTGGGATTAATATGCATGCGCAGACATATTCGGTAGCGGCAATATTGCTTGCTGTACCTGTGCTCCTTTTCATCCTGTTCTTTTCTGAGAGCGTGCAGCTGCAGAACTACGGCTCCATTGAAAAGGTGGTTTCCGACCAGGTGCATGAAGTTGACAGAAGCATAGAGGATGATTTTTTGAGAGGCATAGAGATATCAGCAAAAAGGGCATTGCTTGCTGGCATAGACAGTGTGCTTTCCACAGGCGCAGGCCTCGGCAACTCCACAAAGCGCATTGAGGAGCTTATGCTCAGCGGCACACTCTACGGCAACCAGAGCTTCCTCATGCTCAACAACACGCTTTCCGACTGGCAGGGGAGGATACTTTCCATCCCGGTAATCTTCAACAAAAGCCTGCTTTACAGCAACCTCGGGATAAACATTATAGACGGCTATACGCTCAACATTGCAGTATGGCTGACTGTCAACGTGAGCGATGACATGAGGGATATACGGGCCGACAGAACAGTGCTTGGAGGCAGGGAGGTAAGCATAGCAGGCTTCGAGGACCCGTTGTTTGCGCTGGAAACCAACAATCTGGTAAGACGGACATTCAAACTCTACCCATACCCTTATTTTGCCAGGAAGATGGCCCAGGGCAGCGGGGAAGGGGGCTGCTCAGGAAACGTTACATTCGACAACTCAACGCCCCAGCCGGGCATGATACTGGTTACTGTAAACGCCTCAGGTCTCTCAGGCTATACAGGCATAATATCCGAAACCTCTGATATACCCCAGACCTCCTGCTATCTGGCAGGCGTTGCCGGTGCAATCTATTTAGTTAATCTTTCCCTCCATGCAGCCAACTTCAGCCAGCTTTACCTCGACAATGAAACCCAGGCGGTGTGGCACCTCCCTGTGCTCGACATGGCCAACGCAGGCTATTATTCGCGCTTCTCCGGGCCGCACATTTTTGCAAGGCTGGAGCTCAGGCTGAACTCAACCCAGCCAGGGCTCGAGAGCTTTGTGAACACGCAGGAGCTTTCCGCCGCGGGTATGGAAGTCAGCTCAGGCAAAAGCGTCCTTGACTACCAGTATTTTTCCAATACCCCTCCAGACGGCCGGAAGGTCAGGGGCATGCCCGGCTGGTTCTACATAGACCCCGCCAGAGCCGGAGACTACAATTTCACCGAGCTGCTTGAGCCCTGATGCATGCTTATTTATGCACAACAAACAATTTAATGTGAGAGGATGGGACAGGCAAAAGCAGTGGCGAAGGTGTGGAGGGAGCTGATTAACAGGCTCCTTTCAAAAGGGAAGAAGGGAAAAAGGCACGTGGAAAAACCGCAAGGAAGTCATAAGGCTCCTGCAAATAAAAACGTTCCCAAATTGCATGCAAGGAAAGCCTCCCACCTTGCCGATAAAAAGAAAGCCCCGGCTTCAAAAAGGTATACCGGCTTGACATTTCCAAAGGCGGCTTCCCGCAGCCGGACAAAGGCTGCCGCAAAACACAATGCAAATAGCCGCATGCATCAGCCTATGGAGCCTGCATCTGTGAAAAGGGAAAGCGTGGCCATCCTGCAGACCCCCATAGACTCGCTTTTGGAAATTCTTTCGAAGGAGAAGGAGATGAAAATACAGGAAGCTGCAAGCCGCTTCAAGGTCAGCGAAGAGACCATAGAGAACTGGGGCCGCATACTCGAGGAGCATAAGCTTGCGGAGCTCCATTACCCGGTCTTCGGGAAGCCGGTGCTGAGGGCTCTCCTTCCGGAAAAGGCCGGAGGGAGGAAAGCCGGGCCAGAGGAAAGGGAAGGCAAATAATCAGCCCATTGCCATTCTTTTCACATATTTGCCCATGATATCAGTTTCTATGTTCACTATATCCCCTTCCTCCTTTATTCCAAGCGCTGTATTTGCGAGGGTGTGCGGTATAAGGTAAACGGAAAACCTCCCGTCTGCAACCTTCCCTATCGTAAGGCTCATGCCATCAACCGCAACGCTCCCCTTCTCAACCATCATATCCGTAAGCTCTTTTCTGCATTCAACCTCAAGCTCTGTTTCCCCTCTCCTTCCCGTTCTTTTGGCTATCCTGCCTGTTCCATCAATATGCCCCTGCACAATGTGCCCGCCCAGCTTATCGCCGGCCTTCACGCTTGCCTCAATATCTACAACATCCCCCTCTTTGAGCATCCCCAGATTGCTCCTCCTTAAGGTCTCTCCAATCACGCTGAACTCCGCAACATTTCCGTCAACCTTCTCTACCGTGAGACATACCCCGTTAACCGCAATGCTTTCACCTGCTTTAGCTTCCTTTGCAAGACTTCCTATATCAACCCGGATTTTTGCTGAGGCTTTGCCTCTGCTTACTTTGACAACCCTCCCTGGAGAAACTATGCCTGTGAACATATAGGAAAAGGTGTAATGAGTATTTTTAAACCACCTCTCTACAATATAAGTTGGGAGAATATATGGGAAAGGTCGGGCAGGAAATAGTGAAAGGAGACAAAAAGGAGATAATAAATGACCTCAGGGCTGCTTACGCTAATGAATGGATGGCCCACCACTATTTTTTCCTTGCAAGCAGGGTTGTCGCAGGCCTCAGGTCCCCGGGGCTCGCGGAGCAGTTCGAGGAGCATGCGAAGGATGAGCTTGGCCATGCGGAAAAGCTTGCGGAAAGGATAATGGAACTCGGCGCAGAAGTGCCAGCGACATGGGAGGAGGTCGGAAGGCTTGCTACAGTTAAGGCAACGCTCCCCAAAGATACGCGCGATCTCAACGGCTTCCTTAAGGCGTTCATAGAGCTTGAAAGGGCCGTGATAAGGTTCTACCAGGAGCTTGCGGACAAAACGCACAGCAAGGACCTTGTAACCCATGAGCTTGCTGAAGATCTATTGGCCGATGAGGTAAGGGACGAGGAAGAATTCGAGAACCTGCTGGATTGATAGCGGTTATTTAAACGGGTCCCGGCAATTACTAATTGTGGCTAGTAACGGCCTCCCCTTCCCGGAAGATACGCTGGCTGCCCGGATAAAGCTGTTTGAAAAGATCAGAGAGGTTTACAAGAAGACTGCAGCCCTCTACGGCCAGCCGAACCTTTACGGGACAAATTACAGCAGAAAATCCAGCGGAAAAGGGCATGGCTGGGAAAAAATACACCGCCATATTCACGAATCCATATTATCTTTTGTTCCTCAAGACGTAGCTGTGTACCCTGAATATGCAGACCCTTCCAGCCTCGTTATACTGGCTCCTGAAGCCACATACAGGCTTCCCCTTTTAAAGCCTGAAGAAGTGCAGGTGGAATATGTGCAGGAGCGCAGCTTCAAATGGCTCAGACGCAGGCCATTGGTAAGGAAAACTGCCTCCATACCCCTTCCAGCCGCCACTTATTGAATGAATTTTTCCTTTCAAAACTTTTAAAAAGCATTAAAACCATAAGGTTATGAGGTGTTGAACATATGACTCACATGCTTCCAAAACTCCCTTATCCATACGATGCGCTTGAGCCGCACATAGATGCGAAAACGATGGAGATACACCACACCAAGCACCACCAGGCTTACATAGACAACCTCAACAAAGCGCTTGAGGGCCATCCGGACTTGCAGAAAAAGCCCCTTGAACAGCTTCTGAAGGAGATTAACTCAATTCCTGAAGCGATAAGGCAGGCTGTTATAAACCATGGAGGCGGGCATGCGAACCACACAATGTTCTGGGTCATAATGGGGCCCGGCAAAGGAGGCTCTCCCTCCGGGGAAACAGGGGAAGCGATAAACAAGATTTTCGGGAGCTTTGAAAAGTTCCAGGAGGAGCTCACAAAGGCCGCAATGGGCCGCTTCGGCTCAGGCTGGGCATGGCTCGTTCTCCAAAACGGGAATTTAAAAATAATCTCAACCCCCAACCAGGACAGCCCGCTAATGCAGGGTGTGAAACCGGTTATGGGAATAGATGTGTGGGAGCACGCTTATTACTTCAAGTACCAGAACCGCCGCGCTGAATATATTAAAGCCTGGTGGAATGTTGTTGATTGGGATGAGATAAACAGCAGGTTTGTGAAGATGGGATAGAACCCCAACCTATCGATTTCAAATAACAACTACAAACACAAGCTTGCAGA
>CAYUWT010000089.1:0-5072 GCA_964448625.1 uncultured archaeon | reverse complement strand
CATGTTGAGCCCCCGGGCCCTGCCCCCACAACAATAGCATCGTAGCTGTCTTTCAGCGTTTTCCTGCCGGCAGCATTTGCGCCCTCCGCCTCTCTGGCCATGAAATGGTTTGTCAAAAGCGGCTTATAAATGTTCGGAAAGATTTGGAGGTTGTTACACTGTTTTAAAGTGGTTAACCCGCATTAAAACTTCCAGACTTACTATTATTTGAACCTGTCAAGCAGCTTCTCTATATCTATATTATTAATGTCATGCTGAACAAGCGGCTTTTGCATCTGCGGAAGGCCGTCCTCGTAGGTGGGCTTTTGGGTTTTGTAAAACAGCCCTATCGGATATTTTTCGGTCTCCAGCGCTTTTGCCATTGCCGCATTTATATCCGCAGGATTGTGTGAGCCGTCCAGCTTGCAGAGGTTTTCCTTGTGCCATTGCAGCGTGTTCACCTTGTTGTAGGTTGAGCATGGCTGGAAGCAGTCTATCAAGGCAAATCCTTTGTGCTGTATGCCGCCCTTGATCAGCTCCTTGAAGTGCAGCACCTCGTAGGAATAACCCCGCGCCACATATGTGGCTCCCACAGACAGCGCAAGCATTATAGGGTTCACAGCCTCTTCCAGGGCTCCGGAGGGTGTGGAGGAGGAAACAAAGCCCTTGGGGCTGGTGGGGCTGTACTGGCCTTTCGTCAGGCCGTACACTTCGTTGTTCTGGACTATCAGCGTGATGTCAACGTTCCTTCTCATAGCCTGCATGAAGTGGTTTGCGCCTATGCCGTACGTATCTCCATCCCCTGCAACTACTATCACTGTGAGGTCCCTGTTCGCGAGCTTGGCGCCTGTTGCAACAGGTATAGCTCTCCCGTGCAGCCCTTCGAATCCGTATGTCCTGACGAAATGAGGGACCTTACTCCCACAGCCGATCCCTGAAACAATCAGCGTATTTGCAGGGTCAAGGTTAAGCTCCGCTATAGCGCTCTTTAGCGCATACAATATATTAAAATCCCCGCACGCTAAACACCACGTGGGCAGCTCCTTCGTAGTGAGGTCTGCCATTGTGAGTTTTTTCTCTTTCTGCACAGCTTGTCTAATATTGTCTGTCATAGCAGTTGATTTGCCGCAGTTCAAGCTCGCTTTGCATGCGGCTCGTTTACGCGAAGCTTTTTATTCCCCCTTCATATTCATCCCCAAAATCACAGCTCTCTGCTTCGCCCTTCACAATCCTTTCAATTGCATCCGCAAGGTCTTCAGGGGAAAAGGGTCTCCCGTCGTACTTTATTATTCTGGAGCTGAGTTCAATGCCGGTCTTTTCCCTTATTATCCCCCCGAGCTGGGAGGTGTAGTTGTTCTCTATCACTATGGCCTTCTTTGCCTTTTTGAGAGCCTCCGCCACATGCTTTGAAGGGAACGGGTTTATGAAATAGGGCTGCATGAACCCTGTCCGGATTCCCCTTTCATTGAGGAGCTTCATCGCCTCGAGAATGCTCATTTTTGTCGAGCCCCATCCAACAAGCGATATATCGCCGCGCTTGTCTCCGTAAAAATGGGGGGAGATATCGTGCTGCTTTTCAAAAAGGGCAATCTTCCTGAAACGCTTGCGGTGCATCGCTACACGTATGTCCTCATCCTCCCTCTCGAAGCCTTCCTGGTCGTGCTCGTAGCTTGAAGCTACATGAATGCCTCCCTGCTGGCCGGGTATGGAGCGGGGGCTTATGCCGTCAGGGGTTACAAGATAACGTTTGAAAAAATTGCCCTGAGGGCCATATGATGCACCTGCCTTGTCAAAATATTTCCCCCGCTGTATCTTTATCCCGTCATTTGGAAACCGTTCAACTGTCTGGTAGCTCTCCCCGAGGAACTTGTCGGTGAGTATTATTACCGGGAGCTGATATGCCTCGGCTATGTTGAACGCCCCAACAGCTGAATGAAAGCACTCCGCAACGTCTCCGGGGGCTACTACAACCCTTGGAAACTCATCCGTGCTTGCGTGCAGCACAAACCTCAAATCTCCCTGCCCGCTGTGCGTTGCCATGCCGGTTGCCGGGCCGGGCCTCATAGCTTCAACAACAACCAGCGGTGTCTCAGTCTGGGCTGCAAGCCCCAGCCCTTCCACCATAAGCGCAAAGCCGCCGCCGCTGGTGGCTGTCATGGCCCTTATGCCCGCAAAATTAGCACCTATGGCCATATTTATGGCCGCTATCTCATCCTCGGTCTGCTTCACAACAACGTTGTAATCCTTTTCGAACCTTGCCATCGTCATCATTATGCTGCTTGCAGGGGTCATTGGATATGCGCAGATTAGTTTGCACCCCGCCTTTATCGCTCCGCACACTATTGCTTCATTGCCCGAGAGGTATATGGTTTTTTCCGATATCTTGGGGCTCTGCTCAACAAGCGCGTAGGGAAATGTGCTGTGGAAGTTCTGCTTCACATGATCGTAGCCTGCCTTTGCGGCAAGAATGTTGCTGCTCACTATATTTATGCCCTTCCGGATGAAGTTCTGGTTTATAATCTCGCTGAAATAATCGAGGTTGAAATCGAGCATAGCGAAGCTCGCTCCCATGGCCACAGTGTTCCTCATTATCTCGCCGCCGTTCTCCCTTGCAAGTTTTTTCAATGGCAAGGGAAACACCGATACGCCTTCAGGCACACGGCTGGCATCGATGGAGGTGTCTTCGCTGTCGCAGATTATGCCTCCGCCTGCCGGTATTTTGTGCGCGTGCCTGATTATGGATTCGTTGTTGAGCGCCACCAGAAGGTTCACATGTTTGGTGTGGGCAAAGATGGGCCCGCTGCTGACCCTTACGTCAAGGTGGTTGTGGCCGCCGCGTATCAGCGAGGGATATTCAGCTGTCGCAAACACATAAAGGCCCGCGCGCTTGCACGCCTTTGCAAACATCATGCCTGCGTTCAGTATCCCGTCTCCCGCTATCCCGGCTATCTTCCACGAAAAGCTGTTCACTGTTCTCCCGTCTGCATGGTATTTGTCCATCACAACACCTCTGCAACTGCCCGCACATTAATGTGCGGGAAACTGGCTTCCAAACGTCCTTTGAAAATTGGAAAGGTTCCTTTTTAAAGGCTGGTCAGGGGGTTTCGACAGCGTGTTTAAGGCTTATTGTGAAATTGTGAATAGCAAAAAGCGTGTTATACGACCTTCAAGCTCATTGCAATTAGACCGAAAATTGAAATAGTATATAAATTGGAAGATTTGTTTGAACAAATCAAAGAGTGGTCCAGAAAATAGTTTATTTTTCCCCTCGCCAGCATGTCGCCTAACTACTTTTATGCGCGCTCTTGGGTGTGTGACGGTGTGCTTGATGGCAGTATAGCGGAGATCTGTGCCGTAATGCGCCATGCCTCAGGAGGCGGAGGCGGTGGCATGGTTTATAACCGCATGAGGACAATAATTATAACATGCCGACACTGGCAACCTTCCTGCCATCGGTAAAGTTCAGGGAGATTTCTGCTGAGGAGATACCGCAGGCCATAAGCGCGAAGGAGCTCACGTGGGTAAACTGCGTTGGGCTTTCGGATGAAGAGATAATTAAGGTCATAAAATCCGTCAAAGAAATACCTGATTTCCTTATCGAGGACTGCACGGTTTCGCAGAGGCCCAAGCTGGATGACTATGACAAGCTTATTTCGATAATATTCAAGATAATCAAGTTCAAGGAAATGGCGAGCACAGTCCAGCTGAACATGATTTTCGGGAAAAACTACCTGCTCACAATCTGCAAGGAGAACCATCCGGTATTCGACCAGATAAGGGCAAGGCTGGAGAAGCATGAGAAAAGGGCCCGGTCGCTTGGGGTGGGATTTGTCGCGTATTCCATACTTGAATCGATAGCAGACACATATTTCCCGATAGTGGAAAGGGTGGATGACATGCTGGAAGAGACCGAAGGTAAGCTGCTCAAGGCCAACGGGATCAAATATATCAAGCAGATACTTAACCTGCGCAAGGTGACGCTGCGGCTGAGAAGAAATTTTTATCCGGAGAAGGAGATACTGCGCACTCTCGGAAGGGACAGGTACAGGCCGATTTCTGAAGGGAGCATGGTATACTTCCGCGACACATTTTCAGACCTGCTCTCTCTCAGCGAGAGGATAGACAACCAGCGGGAGCATCTTTCCAGCCTCATGGAGATATACACAACAACGGTAAGCAACAACCTGAACATCATCGTGAAAACCCTGACGGTGATAACAGCGCTCATTCTGGTCCCGGGGTTCATAGCGGGGCTGTACGGGATGAACGTGAAACTCCCGTATGCGGACAGCGATAATGCTTTCCCACTGATAATGGGGTTCATTATTTTTGTGGCAATCTCGATGGTCATTGTTTTCAGGGCCAAGAAATGGATATGATATGAAGCCTGCGGGAAGGGAACTGGTTCTGGAGGTTGCCCTCTTTTCCATGGCCACAGCCCTTGTTTCTTTGTTTTACAGGGAGAACATTCTGCTTGCGCTGCTGCTCCTCTTCGCATGGGTTTTTGCGCTCCGCTTCTAGCACAAACAGCATGATGCGTATTTCTTTGTTGCGGGGGCTGTTTTCGGGCCGGCGGGGGAGATGGCTGCCATATATTTCGGCGCGTGGAGCTATGCCAACCCAACCATGCTCGGTATACCTCTCTGGCTTCCTCTTGCATGGGGCATAGCAGCGGTGTTTGTCAAAAGGGTCGCTGAAACCCTTATCCGCATCTATCCCTGAACAAAACTGCTTCAGCCATGTTGTTGCGCTGCGCTTTCTGCCTCAAGGAGCTCCATTACCGCCATGCCATATTCCGCTGCCATCGCTCCATATCTGTCGAAAATAACGCTGAAATTTTCGAGGCAGGAGCGGGCTGCTTTGAGGTATCTCTCTTCCCATGAAACGGTAAACGCCTTCACCAGAACCCTTGCCGTCTTTGCATTCAGATCGAGCCTTTTCTGCGGGAACTTTAATCTTCCAATATCATCAGCTTTTGCCAGCCTGTCCGCGAAAGCGCCGTCTTTGCCTGCAAATTTGCGCGTCAGAAAATCTGCAAGCTCGAGCGCAATGATTTTGTATTTTTCCTTTTTGAGCAGTTCAGCTGCGGAAAA
>CAYUWT010000088.1:0-5107 GCA_964448625.1 uncultured archaeon | reverse complement strand
AGCTTGTGAAGAACGGGATACAGATAACCGCAATGGTCCCCGGGACCGGGGCGATAAAGTTCATAGATGAGCACGATACGGTTACGGTTGAGGGGCTGGGAGGCTCGCAGGGAGGAGCAATAGGCAGCATGTGGGGGGTAAAGCACAAGGTCATTGCTGTCAACGGGGTCAGCCTCAGCGAGCTGCTCAGCGGGAAGAAGGAGAAGCCGAAGGGCGGCTAAGTATGGAGAAGATGCTGCTTTTTGAGAAATGGGATCTGGAGGAGGTCGCGGTCAGCGACGCGGGGCTGCGGGGATACATAAACCTGAAACCTGTTGTGATGCCGCATACCTCCGGCCGCTTTACCCAAAGCTTCCTGCTCAAGGAGAAGATGAATATTGTGGAAAGGTTCACAAACAAGCTGCAGGTTCCGGGCCACCAGGGGCGGAAACACCGCATTACCAGCGGGAGGTGCACCGCAAACAAATACGGCATAGTCAAATCGGCCATGGAGGCATTTGAGATCATAAACAAGAAAACGGGGAAGAACCCTGTGCAGATTCTCGTGCAGGCCATCGAGAACAGCTCCACATACGAGGAGATAGCGGCATACAGGATGGGAGGCATAATAGCAAGGAGGGCTGTCATAACCGCTCCTGCAAGAAGGCTTGATGTTGCTCTCCGCCACCTTGCGCAGGGGATATACAGGAACACCACGAAGGACAAGAGAACACTGGCGGAAGCCATTGCGCAGGAGCTGCTCAAAGCGGCAAGCGGGGACAAGGCAAGCTTTGCAGTGTCAGAGAGGCAGCGCATGGAAAGGGAAGCGGAAGGCGCGAGGTAAAGCGCACGCATCCACCTTTTGGTTTTTTATAGCTCACTTCTAACAGTATCCATGATGCAAACTGCAATAAGATACATCGAGCCCAAAGACATAAAGACGCCTGAAGCGCTCTCGCCGCAATTTGAGCTATACTATGTGGGCACTGGTATGGAGCAGGGACAGATTTTAAGGATATTAAGAAACAAACTGCCTATAAATGCTGATTGTGTGCCGAACACTTCTAGGTACATGTCCGGAGAGTTCAAGGACATAGCCAATGAGATTGGCATCCACCTGAAAACAGGGGTTTATGTCCATGTAAAGGATGTGGAAAAAGAAGAACACCCTCATGTTGTTACAGTGTTGAAAGAGACCCTTGATGAAATGAAAGTCCAGGGCCATGATGGCATATTGTTCTACAAAACAGGGCCGAACAAGGATTATGAGGTCGTAGTTGCACGGGGCAGGCGGCCAAAACCGCTTGAACCGCAAGCTATGGATATAATCGGGGACTGAATTTCTATTCATCTCCGGCCTGCCGATAAAAACCTTGCTTCCAACTGTTTCACATGGCACGGAAAGGTTTATAAATATAAATGACATATTTTCACTACGCATAAGTAAATTATGAAACAATACGCTAGCAATACCTTTGCAGCCATGGTTGTTGCGCTGGCCTTAGCCCTGCCAGCAGTAGCAAATGCGGCTATTGATTTCGATTTCACCCCCCAGATACCACATGCGGGGGAAAGGATATTCTTCGAAACAAAGGCACCGGGCAGCTTCCTCTGGGACTTCGGGGACGGGGCAACTGCTGCAGGGGGTATTGTGTCTCATGCCTATCAGGAAACAGGGGCCTTCAAAGTAAGGTTGCAGGCCACCACCTGCTTCCTTTTCATCTTCTGCTCTTCCGAGGCTGTTGAGAAGACTATAATAGTCAGCCCCTCTTTTGAACAGCAGGGGCCCACAAGAACGGAGATTGAGGAGCCGGAGGAGCGCACAGGTAGCGTGCAGGTGGAGGAAAGGCAGCCGATTATAGTGAGGGAAGTATCTGAACAGCCTGAAACCGAAATTCCTAGGATTCGCGTGCAGGAGAAGCCAGAGCCCCCTTCAGTGAAGATAGAGGGCCTGAGGGTGCTGGGCCAGAGCTTTATAGGCGGGGTTATGCAGAGCGAGATCGAGGTTACAACGGGAAACAGCAGGGGCAGCAACCCTATCGCTGCATGCGCTTTCTCATGGAGGTTCGGCGACCCGCTTGTCTTCAGCCAGAACCCCTCAAGAACAACAGCCACCCACTTTTATGATACCACAGGGCTGTTCCGCATTACTTATGCCTGCCGCGATACGGCAGGCCTTACAGCCCAGGACTCCAAGTTCATAGATGTCCCTACCCCTGCGAGATCAGTAAACCAGAAACCTGTTGCAAGCTTTGATTTCGACCCGGACAGGCCTTTTGAAGGTGAGAGGGTGAGGTTTGATGCCTCTGCAAGCTTCGACCCTGATGGCAGGATTGTGGAATATGAATGGGACTTCGATGACGGGGTGGTGAGGCGCTCAGCAAGCCCGCAGACTGACCACAGGTTCAACGATGACGGGTTGTTTGATGTTGTGCTTACTGTGAAGGACAGTAATGGAGCGCTGCATAAGGTTTCGAGGACTGCAGATGTGATAAGAATCAGGGATGGAGGAAGGGATGAGGACGACCCTGTGGCGGATTTTGACTTCAGCCCGGAGGAGCCGGAGGTGGGGGAAAGGGTGTCATTTGATGACGAGTCGTTTGACAGGGACGGCTCCATAAGGAAATGGAGGTGGGAGTTCGGGGATGGCGACACAAGCTCTGCGCGCAATCCGACTCATGTATATGATGATGACGGCACCTTCACTGTAGAGCTTGAGGTGACTGATGATGACGGGAACACGGATACTGACAGGCAGACAATCAGGGTGGAGGATGACAGGAGGGGCAGGGATGAAGACCCGGATGCGGATTTTGATTTCAGCCCTTCAAACCCGCGTGTTGGGGAAACGGTTTTCTTCGATGACGAATCACAGGATGATGATGGAAGGGTTGTGGAGTGGGACTGGGACTTCGGGGACGGCTCAACCTCAAGCTCACGCAATCCTACGCACCGCTATAATAGCAGGGGAAGCTTTACTGTAACGCTGCGCGTCACGGATGATGATGGGAATAGTGACACTGAGAGGAGGAGCATAACCGTAATGGAGGAGGCAGGGCAGAGGCCTGTTGCGGATTTTGATTTCTCTCCAACAAACCCGCGTGTGGATGAGGCTGTGTTTTTCGATGATAATTCATTTGACAGCGATGGTACAATAACAAGGTGGGACTGGGACTTCGGGGACGGCTCAACCTCAAGCTCACGCAATCCTACGCACCGCTATAATAGCAGGGGAAGCTTTACTGTAACGCTGCGCGTCACGGATGATGACAGGCTGACAGCAAGCACTTCGCGCACGGTAAATGTGCAGGGAGGTGAAAGGAGACCGACCGCAGGATTCTCATTATCCCCTTCAAACCCGAGGGTGGGGGAAATTGTGCTCTTCAATGATAATTCGTTTGACCCTGACGGGAGGATTGTTGAGCGTCTCTGGGAATTTGGTGACAGGAGAACCTCAACAGCACCCAACCCCACGCACAGCTATTCAAGCAGGGGGACATTCACGGTGACGCTTACAGTCACGGATGATGACAGGCTTACGGATACGGAAACAAGAACCATAACTGTTGGCCGCGGGGATGAGAGGCCTGTGGCTTCATTCTCATTCTCCCCTCTTAATCCGAGGGTGGGGGAAACTGTATTTTTCACTGATAATTCTTTTGATAGTGATGGAAGGGTCATATCATGGCTCTGGAACTTCGGTGATGGCTTCACAAGCTCTGCGCGCAACCCTGTGCACAGCTTTTCGCGCTCGGGAACATTCACGGTAACGTTCACGGTAAGGGATGATGATGGCTTTTCTGATAGCGAGAGCCGCGCGGTTTTTGTCGGCGGGGGCTTTGCGGACCGCATGCCTACTGCAGGCTTTTCCTTCTCTCCAACCTCACCGAGGGCAGGGGAAACCATAGCCTTCGACTGCTCATCCTCCTTCGACCCTGATGGTTATATAACCTCATGCAGCTGGGAGTTCTTCGGGCAGGGGAGGCATGCCTCGGAATACGGTAACCAGCACCGCCACATATTCGATTCCGCAGGAACATATAGCGTAAGGCTCACTGTAAGGGACAACAGCGGCAATGAGGACACGGAAACAAGGACTGTAACGGTTTCGGGAGGGTTTGATGGGGGCGGCGGCTCAGCGCCTGCAAATTTCGGGATATACCATACTCCAAACAATCCAGGAGCCGGGAATATTGTGAACATTTACGCGATAACCTCAACAAGAGGCACGAGGGCGTGGCTGGTCAAGGTGTATGCGGATAACAGTTTTATAGGCAGCTGCAATTTCAATGGGGCCATCCCAAGCAGCGGAATAATATGCGCAAAGGCAAGCGGACCTTTCAGTGTTGGTACCCATACATACCGCGCAGACGCTTACACAAGCGATGGAAGGTTTTTAGCAAGCACACCGACTGTGAGCTTTACGGTAAGGTAAGCCCTACTACAACCCATTAATTATCTGGAGAGAGATGAAATTTTAGAAAAATTTATCTCTCACGAAAAGGGGTCAGGCAGAACCTCTATTTCCCTTGCGAACTCCCTTGTCTCGCACAGGAGCTGCAGCCTGCACACTGTAACGGAAGCCTTAACATTGTATGTGCCCTGCCTGCCGAACACATGCTCGACTATCTGCCCTGTTTCTCCTGTGCCGTCACCGAAGTCCCATGTTACTGTTGCTGCAGGGTCTACAGGGGCAAGGCCGAATGTGACTGCCTCGAAGGAAAAGGGCTGCTCGGGCTCTATGTAAACATATGTTGGCCAGATATCGCTTTCTCCTGTTTTGGCGGTTATCTTGGTTATTTCCCCTGTAAGCGATGGGGAGCTTATAACTCCGACAACCAAAAGAGCCAAAACTGCCGCCAGCAGCGCTTCAGACCTGTCCATAGGATACATTTGTAGTGCGCTTTTTAAATCTGCATGGTCCACTTCTTGCCGGAATTGGGGCTAACCGGCAGACACCTTTCCTGCAGCAAATTCTGACAGGCTCTTCTGCGCAATGTTGCGCGTGTAAAACCGGCTGTTCTCCTCGACGGATAATGTATAAAGGGAAAAGTGGTCGCTGTGCAGCTTGATCAAGCGGCGCGCATCCTCTTTGATTTCCCCCGCCGTCTGCCCGGGAAACGAAAGC
>CAYUWT010000087.1:0-5124 GCA_964448625.1 uncultured archaeon | reverse complement strand
TCGGTATATTTTCAGCGATATTTTTTACCTTCTTGTTATTAATTGTGCTGATAAAATCAAACTGTTTCGGCATAGCAGAAAAGCTTGGCACATTCTTTTCAGCGCTGGCCTTTTATTGGAGAAGAGAGAAAAAGCTGCTTATTTCCAACTTTGTATTCTCTGCAGCAAAGTGGGTTCTTCTTGTAATTCAATATTATATCATACTCCTTGGATTGGGCATCAATATCCAATTAGTGCAGCTCATTCCGATTGTTTCATTCAGTATACTTGTTGGAATGATCCCCGTAACATTCAGCGGCCTTGGGGTGCGGGAAGGCATGCTCGTGTTCCTGATATCTGCGCTTGGTGTGCCGGCCAAAACTGTCATAGCCGCTTCCATAATCGCCAGCCTCATTTATTATGTGATTGTTGCAATGGTGATAATGCACATGGTTTTCAGGGGCGGCCAGCTAAAATCTTACCATAAGAAGCTTCTTCCTTCTCCATGAGAACAGCCTGATGAAGCCGTATTTCTTGTAGATGTGGAAGGCTTTTTCATTGTTTCTGTAAAGTGTGAGGAAGATGGGCCTCCTTTTATAATTTTCCAAAAGCTGCGCCATAAGTTTCTGGCCGTATCCCATTCCCCTGAACTCCCTGCCCACGGCAAGGAACAGCGAAAGGAACAGGCTGTATCGCTTGACAATCCCGGCAACACCTATTATGGCGCCTTTGGACTCGAGCCTTTCCATATGGTCGTAGGTCTCAAGCCTCTCGAAATCCCGCCTGTTCTCATCCCCAGCAACATTCCTCAGGAATTCCCTCTCCCTCTTATCGAATCTCTTTTGCATATCTCACCTCTCAAGGCCGTGGAATAATACCTTCTCCTTCTCCCTGCTCCATTCGAATATCTTCTTTTTCCTTATGACCTCCTTTATGAAATCCTCCCGTCTTGAGCGGAAGAACGAAACAATGGCTCTCGCCAACGCTTCCGGGTCGCGCGGCGGGACGACAAGGCCGTTCTTCCCGTCGTCTACAAAATCTGTCAGGCCTTCGACGTCGGTGACTATGACAGGCCTGTCATAACCGAAGGCGACCTGTATGACCCCCGTATAGGAATTGGAGATGTATGGCAGCACGACGACATCGGAGGCGCAGAAATATGCCGCTGCCTCCTCATCAGAAACGAATCTGTCCACAACCGTCACGCTGCCTTTTATCCCAAGCTCTTCTATAATCGAATCGTAATGGCCTCTGTCCTCCCAGAACTCCCCCACCACCACAAGCCTCGCCTCAATCTCTTCCAGGACGCCGGGCATGGCTCTGATTAGGTATTCGAGCCCTTTGTATTTCCTCACGAGGCCGAAGAAAAGAATAATATTGCCGCCGAGATTAAGCCTTTTCCTTGCCTCTGCCTTTCCAATTCCCTTTGCCACGAATTTCTCATAGGTCGGCTCGACCAGAATTTTGACATTGGCTTCAGGCAGCATTTTTTTCAGGTCGCTCACCATTTTGGTCGAGAAGGTTATGAAATAGTCGCCCAGCTTCAGGACAGTCTTCGTCAGCAGCGGATCAAGCAGGCCTTCCTCATGCTGCGCCACGTTATGCAGGAATATGCATATTTTTGCCCTTGTGAAAAGCTTAAGGAGGGACAGGATGGTGAAATAGCAGGGGGCGAGGAATACCACCCACCATGTGACCATCACCACGTCAGGCATTTCCTTTTTTATCTCAGAAAAAACCTTCAACCAGCTGAGGGGGTTGATGGAGTCGATATCGTACCTTATGTCGAATTTTATCTCCTTCCTTGACTCATATTTCTGCGACCTGCCGGGGTAAAGGAAAGCGGGATATAGCCTGCTGAAAGAATGAGCTGTCAAGGAGTTGCTGCGGTTCCTGGCTATGTTTCCGGCAAGCAGCGTGTTCGACTGGGCCTCCCCGCTCCTGTAAGGATGGAACGGGCCGATGAAGGCGATTTTCATATATTAACTCCATGTTCGGATATTTATAGCCGCCGAGCGGGCATAAGCCACGCCGTCTGAAAATATTTAAGTGCCCGTTATAATGCTTTGTATGAACACCGAAAAAATAGAGGCGGACGGCGAGGTTATAGCCCTCATACTAAGGCACGGTGAGAAAGGGGAAGGCGTCCATTTCATAACGCCAGACACTTATCCGCTTCAGGTGGGAGCCCTCTTCCACAGGAAAGGCGTCGTTATAAAACCGCACATGCACACGAAACGGAAGAGAGTAATTGAAATTGCGCAGGAAGTTCTTCATATTGACACAGGGGAGGTGGAGGTTGACCTTTATGCAAGCGACGGCAGAAAGATGGAGACTGTTACACTGTATGAAGGAGATACTATATTTTTTGCTGGCGGCGGCCACGGGCTCAGGATACTGAAAGACTGCAGGATAATAGAAGCAAAACAAGGCCCGTACATGGGAGTTGAGACGGAGAAGATAATGCTCAGTGATTCTCATGAGAATTCCCGTAAATGAGCCCCTGATAGGAGAGGAAGAGCTAAGAAATGTAGCGGACTGCATCAAATCCGGCTGGATCTCATCGAAAGGCGGCTACATAAACACGTTCGAAGAGGAGTTCAGCCGCTATTGCGGCTGCAAATACGGCGTCACCACAACAAGCGGCACGACGGCACTGCACCTTGCGGTCGCTTCCCTCGGCCTGAAAGGCGGCGACGAGGTCATACTGCCAACATTCACCATGATAGCGAGCGCCTATGCCATCATTTATTCCGGCGCAAGGCCTGTGCTTGTGGATTCCGAACCTCGCACATGGAACATTGACCCCAAGAAAATCGAGGAAAAGATAACAAAACGGACCAAAGCAATCATGCCAGTCCATATATACGGCCACCCGTGCGATATGGACCCGATACTTGAGATTGCCCGCGACCACGGCCTCTTTGTCATAGAGGACTGCGCCGAAGCCCACGGGGCCGAGTACAAGGGGAAAAGGGTTGGCATGCTCGGCGATGTGGGCTGCTTCAGCTTCTATGCTAACAAGATAATAACCACCGGCGAGGGCGGCATGCTCGTCACGAACAGCAAGGAGATTTATGAGAAGGCCTCGCTCCTCAAGGACCTTGCCCATTCGAAGAGACAGCGTTTCCTTCATGAGGAGCTCGCATACAATTACCGCATGACAAACATGCAGGCTGCTGTGGGGCTTGCGCAACTGCGCAAGATAGACAGGCATCTCGGAATTAAAAAAAGGATGGCAGCCCTTTATGGGAAGCTGCTCGCGGATACGGGCGGCCTTACGCTGCCGGTTGAGGAGCCCTGGGCCACGAATGTCTACTGGATGTATTCCATACTGGTGGACAGGAAAGAGTTCGGCCTGCCTGCGGACGGGCTGATGAAAAGGCTCGCGGAGAAGGGCATTGATACGAGGTCTTTCTTTATCCCTATGCACAGGCAGCCCGTTTTCAGAAACCTCGGGCTTGACACGAAGGGAAGCTATCCCGTGTCCGAAAGGCTGTCCCAGCAGGGGCTTTACCTGCCGTCAGGCCTTGCGATAACGGAGGAGCAGATAAGCGCGGTTTGCGAGGCTGTGAGGGAAATACGCGGGAGCTTATAATCAGTGCCTTTCTACGGAAAGCAGCTCAGGGTTGTTTTTGAAGAATGCTATACTTTCCTCCATTATTGCGGTGAGCGGTATCCTCGGCCTGTAGCCGAGATGCTCCATGGCCTTCGAATAGTCGCATATCAGCACGTCGACTTCGGCCTGCCTGAAGCGCGATTTGTCTATCTCCACCTCGGCCTTGACCCCGGCGATGTTTGCCGCCAGCCTGACAAGGTTGCGTATCGTTATGCCCTTTCCGTGACCGAGGTTATACGGCTCTCGATGCCTGCCTTTCTCAACAGCGAGGAGATATCCCTGAATCATGTCATCAACATGGGTAAAATCCCTTATTGAATCCGGATTTCCAATGGTGATGGAGCGCTTGCCCTCCATGAGGCAGCGCGCAGCCTGCCTGCTTATTACTGAAGTGACAAACTGCAGGCCCCTCCTCGGTCCCGAATGGTTGAAGCCCCGCGTGATTGTCGTTGTGAGGCCATACATGCGATGATAGGCGCTCGCAAGATGCTCAGTCGCTACCTTTGAAACGCCGTAGGGCGACATGGGTCTCAGAGGATTGGTCTCCTTTATCGGTATCTCGCCTTCTAGCACCTTCCCGTATTCCTCCGAGGAGCCGGCGACCTGTATCGCTTCAACCTTGCTTTCAAGCTCCCTCAAGGCCTCAAGAAGGTTGGCTGTGCCTGTTATGTTTGAATTGTAGGTCTCTATCGGGGTTCTGAAAGAGGTAGGCACAAAGCTCTGCGCGCCAAGATGGAATATAACATCGGGCTCCATCTCCTTCAGCATGCGCAGCACTGAGCTGAAGTCCTCCAGGTTCCCCTCGACAAGCTTTATTTTGTCGAGAATGTGAGATATGTTCGGGTATTGGGGCACCGCATGCCTTCTTATTAGGCCGCCAACCTCGGCCCCGTATTCAAGCAGCTTCTCGCTCAGATGGCTGCCCACGAATCCCGCTATGCCAGTTATCAGCACCCTTTTCCCTTCCCAGAATTTCCTGCTTGCCATATCTTTCTTCCTTTCAGCCTGGTAATTCATGAACTCCTTCAGATAGCTGTCAAGGTTATCGGGATCTATAAGGAATCTGGGGTCGATTTTCATGGCTTCTATTTTGCATGAAGGGTTAAATACCCGTTTATTTCCGCTATTTGGCCGCAAACCGTGTCCGAAAAAGCGTCAGTGAATGTGCCATTGCAAACTATCATCCGCCGTTTCCCGCCTGGTGTGTAATTGTTTCTGCCGCAGCAGAATTTGAACTGCTGCGTCTATGTCTACGTGAGGAATGTGTTGATGGTGTCCACAAGATGCTCCCTCTCGGGCTTGCCGACACCGTGGTGGTTGCCGAAGAAGAAGGAATTGCGCATTATGTGTTCGGAATTCTTCAGCTCCCCTTTCCTGTGCTCGAAAAGCTCCATAGCCGGCTGCTCGCATATGTTGCCTGCCATGACAGGGCGGGTCTCAACGCCATTCTTGCCGAGAAAATCGGTGAGCTGCTTCCTTGTGAAGCCGGCATTTTCCCTTATGGTCAGGACATAGCCGAACCATAC
>CAYUWT010000086.1:0-5178 GCA_964448625.1 uncultured archaeon | reverse complement strand
TGCGACAGCCTCGCCTCATACAGTGCACGCATATCCGGCTGAAGGGACATACACAGTGCAGCTCGTTGTTATTGATGATGACGGGCAGAAGTCTGAGCCCGCGGTGGTTGAGGTTGCAGTAACAGAACCCTCGCCAATACCTCCGCAGGCAAATGCGCCCGGGCCCATGAGGGCAGGGCTGCCTGAGCCTACAGACCCTGATGGGGATGGCTTTTATGAGGACATAAGCGGGAACGGAAGGGTTGAGTACTCGGATGTGGCGCTTTTCGCGGCCAACCTGCGCGCAGCCGCTTTCAACATGGCATACGACTTCAACGGGGACGGAGAGGTGGACGGCTATGATGTTTCAACCCTTGCATTGGAGGTAGGATAAATGATAGCCAAAGCTTTTTTCATTGCTGCGGCTGTTTTGCTTGGTTCAGCTTTAGCTTTTGCGCAGCTGCTCCCTGCGCTCAGCATAGCGGATGCTGCCATTAAGGCAGGCGAAACTTATGCGATACCGGTTGTGCTTGACAGGGCGGATAATGGTTTAGCAGGATATGAGCTAACCCTTGCAATATCTGGTGCAGGCATAGCGGAATTCTCGGATGTTCTTTACCCGGAGCTGGAAGGCGTGCAGGAGAAGACTGAGAAGGGAAAGGATAGGGTTGTCCTGAGCGCTGTGGATACGGCGAATTCTGTGCAGGCTGGAGCGGAGAATGTGCTGCTGGCCTATGTTGTTGTTATGGGAAAGAGGACCGGGACAGCGCAGATAACGATGGAGGGCGCAAGGTTCGATGATGATAACGGGAACGGGATGGGATTCCAGCAGGAGACAGGGACAATCGTTGTTGAAACCGCGCAGGGGAGGTCAGCCAAACCCCCAACCCAGCAGAAAAGCGCAGACATACCGCTTTACCTTGTGATAATAGTAGCAGCGCTCCTTGTCAGCTTTTTGATGCTTGTTATACACTGGCACAGGGAAAGGGAAACTCTCTAATCAATTAAATCGTGTTTATTCTTGTTTATCATAGTAAATAAGATTTAAATATTCTTGTTTACTATAGTAAATATGAATGAAAGAGAAAGGATAAGGCTTGCAATAGCGGAGTGGAAAGAGAAGCAGCTGCCCTCTCTGAAGGAGAGGAGAATAAACATGAAGCTTTTCACTGGCATAGACCACATTATAGACATCGTAGGCACCAGGCGTTCAGGGAAAACCTATCTTATGTTCCTTGTGGCAAAAAAGCTGTTTGAGCAGGGTTTTGACAGAGATTCCGTCATATATATCAATTTTGAGAACAAGGCGCTTTACCCACTGAATGACAGGCTCCTTGATGAGCTGCTGAACTACGTCCTTGAGAAAAAGGCAGAAAAAAGCTTCCTTTTTCTCGATGAGATACACAATATCAGCGGCTGGGAGGGATGGACAAGGACAGTTTATGATGATTACAAGGGAAAAATAAAGATTGTCGTTTCCGGCTCCTCTTCCAGAATAATGGCCGAGGAGGTTTCTTCCCTGCTGACAGGCAGGCATGTTTCATTGCACCTGTTCCCTCTGGATTTCAGGGAGCTCCTCGGGTTCAGGGAGGTGGAAGTTGATGGAAATTTACCCCCTTCCCGGAAGAAACTGGCTGAAATAAAGGCGCTTTTTGAGGAATACATGAAGTTCGGCGGTTTCCCCGAAATTTGCCTCCTTGAAAAGGGTGTAAGAAACGATATTTTGCGCTCCTATTATGACGATATCCTCTACAAGGATATTATACGGAAATTCAGGGTGAGGGAAGTGAGCATAATGGAAAATTTCGCCAGGTTCTTTTTTTCAAGCGTAGGCGCCTATTTCAGCTTCAAGCGCGGAAAGGAGCATCTTGAGTCGATGGGTGTCAATGCATCAACACGCACATTGCTGAGATATACATCCCTTCTGGAAGAGGCATTCCTGTTTTTCTTCCTGCCCATTTTCACCAGAAGGGTAAGGGATATGCTGAAATATCCGCGGAAGATTTATTGCATTGATACAGGCTTAAGGAGCGCAGTAAGCCCCTTCTCAGAGGACTCAGGGAGGACAATGGAAAACATTGTCTTTCTCAAACTGAAACAGATGGCATTTGCCGACCCTTCGCTTTCGGTAAACTACTGGAAAGACAGGAAAGGAAACGAGGTTGATTTTGTCATAAGAGAAGGCAGCAGGGTGAAAGAGCTGCTGCAGGTATGCTGGAAGATTGACATGGAAACGAAGAAAAGGGAAATAAAAGCCCTGCTGCAGGCCATGGAGGAGTTTGGACTGAAGGAAGGGACAATAATAACAGCAGGGACGGAGGGGGCGGAAAAAATAATGAAAACAAAGATACGATATGTCCCAATATATCATTGGCTCCTTGAAAGGCAAGGTTTTTGAAAAGCTCAAAGCAACGCCTTTACCCTTTCCCTGAAATTCGGCGGGAAACTCTTCAGATACCCCTGCATCTTTTCTTTGTCCAGCCTTCTCCTGATTTCCCTCAGCACTTCTCTTGCCGGAATCTCATTGAAATAGACCAGGTCTATCATGGTCTTCTCTATATCCGAAACGGGGATGAAAAAGCTGTCATATTTCACATGCTCCATACCGAAAAAATACCTCTGGTCTATCCTGTGCAGTATGACATTGCTGCCCATGATTTGCCTTATACCTGTCCTCACCTTTCTCGCAGTCAAAATGACAACGTTGGTCTCCTGCTCCCATACCCCATGGAGGCTTAAGGCCTCCTGCAGGCCGATATAAGCGGGCTTGAAGCAGAATACGGAAACAACAGGGTCTTCATGCACGCTGTACCACCCCCTCACCACCTTTTTTATCCTGTTCTTTGCAAGCAGGTTGTGGAGCAGCAGATAGCTGTAATTCCTGTTTCCCGTAGCCAGCTCCGCGTCCCTTGCCCTGAATGCAGCTGTGCCTTTCGCAAACTCCATCAGTTTGTCTAAATGTTTTACCTTGCCCACCTTTTCACCTCTCCTGCCATCTCCTCAAAGGAGGGGACAGCGCCTGAGATTATAAGCGCTTTCAGCTCCCTCTCATCCGGGGGCTTTGGAAGATCCATTGGCAGCTTGCGAAGATAAGCCTTCACCTTCTCCCTGTCCTCGGCCAGTCTCAGGAGGAAAAAGATGTCGTAGAGGTCTCTCGCCTTTTTCCTCCCCATATAGGCTGAGACCTTTTCTCCAATCAGGTCTTCCGGCTTCAGGGTGTTTACAAGCATCGAGTTCCCGTCGCTCATCTCAAAAGGCCTTGTCGTGAAATCCTTCATGTCCCTGAAAACGCACTCAAGCCTTGCTTCGGTGCCAAGATAAGTAAACTTTGCGAATATTGCATTCCCTGTCTTCCTGAATTTGCCAACGGAGAAGCCCTTCCCTTTCACGCTATCCAAGAAGGCCTCCATATCCCTGCTTTTTGCTGCCATTGGGAGATAGAAATCAGCATCTTCCGAAAACCTGTTGCCTCCATAGCATCTCCATATAGCGGTTCCTCCATGAATCACGGATGCGGGAAATATGTTATAGACCTCCATGACCAGGATATCCTGAGACAGAGCCAGGTTCCTGTGGACTCTTCTTTTCAGCCTTTTATCTATCGGAAGGATTACCATGATATAGAATTAACCTATCTTATATATAAATATATGTTAGGTAGCTTCTAATCCTTCAAGAACCCTGTTCGCAGACTCCAGCCCCACAGCCCTTATCTTTTCCTTTATCTCCTCAACTATGGGCTGGAATGTGCTGTTCCCGAGGCTGCATTCATGCATTGCATAAAGTAAGGCCTCAAGCCTGTCCGCAGCCATGAGTATCTTTCCCTCTATTGTGTCACTCTTTGCTTCACTCCATGATTTTTTGTATTTTTCCCCCATATGCTCCGGAAGGCTGTCCATCAGCTCACTGAAAAACTGCGCGCTTATCCTCTTTATCTCCTCGCTGGCCTTGCGGTCGCTGTATTTGAACGTGTGCATTATGTCCCCGGTGACGCATTCCTCCAGGTCATGGAGCAAAGCGGCCCTTAAAAGCTTCTCCACATCGATACTTTTCCCCGCCTGCATTTCCATATCGGCAAGCAGCATGGAATAAAATGCAGCATGGAAGGAATGCTCTGCAACACTCTCATCCTTTATCCTCGACCTTGCGGAGAACCTTATGACCTTCCCTAGGTTGCGCTCTTTTTCGAGGAACTCTGCAATATTGTTCTGCGGCATGATTTGGAGTTCAATTCAGGATTTATAACCATGTGGGCTGGTTTACAGACTGAAATATTTTCCGGCCAGAACCTCAAGCACCCCTCCTTCCCATTCCCTGGCTTTTGCCATCTTCCCTACGGCTTCCAGAGCCTCTTTTTTTGAAAGCCTGTTTTTCTTCAAGAGCTCCGCAATAAGAGCCACAGATATTCTTATCACTATGCCCTCAGATTTTGCCAGCCCCTGCAGGGAATAGCCGGCATCAACATCATCCATAACCAGTTTCTTTATACCCCTTTCAATGCAGAGAACGAAGCATTCAGCCTCTCCTTTGTCAACATCCTTTGAGAGAAGCTTATGGACTTTCCCGCCATCCTTTACTTCAGACTTTATAATTTTGCCGTTTTTAACCAGTCCAAGAACTGCTTTGGCAGCTTTCCCTTCTTCATCGGCATAAGATGAAATCTCCTCAAGCTCCTCCATCACGGTTTCAGGCACATTAATTTCCGCAATCTCGAGGCATTTTTCTGCCAGCCCGGCAATGCCTATGGAGACAAGGGCTGAGGTATCGGCTGCTGCCTTATACATTACAAACCCTCTTCAAAGGAGTCTTTGGCCATCTCAACAAGATAAGCAATCTTCTTTGCCTCATTGTAGCCCAGAATCTCTGCCATATTCTCGAAGGTTATCTTCCCCTCTGCAAACCTCTGGGCTATCTGCTTCTTTATCTCCTTCAGCTCGCTTTCCCTGTTAAGGTATTCAATAAGCGCTTTCCTTATAACATCCGATTTCTTCTCAAGCCTTTTTTTTGCGACAGTTTCAAGCCTCTTCTCAACGGAAGGCTCAACCCTTACGGTAATGACTTTCTGCATGGTAATACATTGTATTACAAATATTTAAATGGTTTATTATGCCGGTTACATTGTATTATAATGGTCCTCGAAGCCGTTTTCGGGTTCTCCCAGAGCCTCATGGGCTCTGCTGGATACTGGGGACTGTTTAT
>CAYUWT010000085.1:0-5214 GCA_964448625.1 uncultured archaeon | reverse complement strand
GAATTTTTTCCAGACAAGGAAATACATGGGGATTACGATACCGAAAGAGGGCTTTTTCGGAATTATGGATAAGATAGGGAAATTCATAACGCAGAATGAGCGCCTGTTCCTCGGGAGGCTGGAAAGCGGCATGATCAAGGAGTGCCACGGAGACCTGCATGCTGGAAACGTGTTTGTGGATAAAAACATCCATATATTCGACTGCATAGAGTTCAACGAAAGGTTCAGGTTCCAGGACGTTGCAAGCGACATAGCCTTCTTCTCCATGGACCTGGATTACCACGGCTGCCCGGCCTTTGCCCGGAGCTTTGAGAAGAGATATATGGAGGCAAGCGGTGATGATATGCGGAACGTTCTCAATTTCTACAAATGCTACCGCGCTTATGTGAGGGGGAAAGTAACCAGCTTTCTCCTTGACCAGCTCAAAGAAAATTACCCGCACGCAATTACCCGGACTTTAAAGTCCGGGAAGTTTAATGCTCGGGAAGGTAATTACCCGAACATTAATGTTCGGGAAGTTAGGGAGAGGGTTATAAATGAAGCCAAAAGATATTTTGAGCTTGCTGCGCGCTATTCAAAAAGGCTCCTTGCCAGACCCGCACTCATAGTTGTGATGGGGCTTGTGGGCTCGGGAAAAAGCACCTTTGCTGAGGCTCTGGCTAAAGAGCTGAATATTGATGTGATTAACTCAGATGTTGTGAGGAAAGGGCTTCTCAACATTGATGAGGGCAGAAAGGTAATAGAATCCTACCACAAAGGGCTGTATTCCAGAGAGAGCAGGGACATTGTTTACAGAAGAATGCACGGGCTTGCATTGGAAAAGCTGAAGGAAGGGAGAAGCGTTATTCTTGACGCAACCTATATGTTCCGCATGCACAGGGAAGAAGCCCTTAAGGCGGCGCAGGATGCAGGGGCAGGGCTCATAATGGCAATGTGCATAGCCCCTGAGGGGCTTACCTTGCAGCGGATAGAGGAGCGCTTTAAGGAAAAAACAGTTTCTGATGGGAGGGCGGAGATATACCATAAAATGAAGGAGGAGTTTGAGCCTGTTGCGGAATTGAAGGGCAGTCTCCTTATGGTCGATACAAGCATGCCTCAGAGAGAGAACGTAGAAAAAATGCTTGATTTTCTCGAAAAATATGAAAAGGGTTAACGATAGAGCACAGCGGGAGTTTATACTTCAAGGCCTTCTCTTATAGCTTCGCTGACAATAGAGACCCTCCTTTTCTCCTTCTTGAACTCCTCAGGAGAATAGCATAGGAAATCCACAGGGTAGTGCAGAGTCCAGAATTTTCTTAACCCTATAGGCCTGTCGAAAAAGCTCTTGCCGGCAAAGTTTCTGCTCACAAGGATAAGGTCTATATCGCTGTCCTCTTTCATTTCCCCTCTTGCTGCGGAGCCGAAGATGATTATTTTTTCTATCCCAAACTCGCCTTTGCTCTCCTTTTTGAACCGCCTTACGCCTTTTATTATTTCTTTAACGCTTGCTTTGCCCATTCCACCACCTTCTCCGCAAATTCAAGGGCCTCTTCAGCGCGGTCTTCTGTATATCCCGCATCTGATGGGTATCTTGTAGCCAAATAATGCGGGTTCAGTTTTTCGCAGATGTCTAAAATGTCTTTAGGTGCTCTAAGGCTTTCAGCCAGATCATAGAGATTGTGGATTTTCCACAGCCTTCTGAATCTTTTTATATAGAGGCTTTTCAAAGCCTTTTCTGCTGCCTGGTGAGATAAGAGAGCTGAAACATCGTAAAGTTTTTGCTGAAGATTCACCCGTGCAGCATGCAAATCCCTTTCAGATTTTTCCATCCATTCTTCGTGCTCTTCCATTTCCATCTCACCCTCAACCTTCCTTTCCTCCAGTGAGTATATCCTTGTTTTGCCGCTGCCATGCCTCGATTTTAAAAATCCGGCCGCCTCAAGACCTTCGAGCTGAGAAGAGAACATGACGAAGGATTTTGTAGTCATCCTTTCATTCACCGCTCTGTAAAGTTCCGATTTGTTCATTTTCTTTTCCTTTTGAAGGATATTTTTTATTAAAATTTTCAATTTTTCCAGTTCTTCATTGCTCATTATTAGCATTCAATTTTGGTATTTAAATATTCAATATTTTATGCCGTAATATACAATAGCTAAAAGCAACCAACCAGCTGACACTGAACGCGCTCTATAAACAACCTGCATTTCCTTTGCATCCAGCGGAATCATGAAAACGGACAGAGGCATGCAGCGCGTTGATACGCATGCTCTGCAGCAGTTAACTGCGCCCCTTTCTCCACCCTGCTACCCTGCAGGCATCGGAAGGCGCAATTTAGGGCTGCTCCATTCCTGGCCTGACCCGGTTCACCGCGCATCCAATCAAGCAGGACAAGGCTTCTCAGTCAGGGACGCAGGCTCCTGCAAGGCACGCATACCGCCCCGCCGCTTCACCCCGCCATGAGGACGGTTTGCGGTTGCAGGCCACGCCCAGCGGCCCGGTATAGCCCCTGTCCAAGACAATCTTGGGAGGGGTTACTTAAATAAAGGATTTGCCAATCAAGGTCTCTCCCTTAGGCACTTTTGCTATTGATGCCTTTTGATTGGGGCATTTCTTTTTTGCTTCTGTATAAACGCCCAATGCATCGTCTCCGTATGCCACAATCTTCTGGCCAGCTATCGCCACCCATTTGCCTGCATAGGCATCAAGATTCGCCTTCACGAAATATTCATAATTCTTTGTCATGTTTAATACTTCGTTTGTTTCTTAAATAATGCCATTTTCACAAATCATTCAGGCTGCAGGTTGTGTGTAAAGCCTTGAAAATACCTTGGCCAGCCATTCGGCCTGCTCCATTGTTCTCTGTCTTTCGGAAAACTTGTTGTAAGCTCGCCTGCCACCCCTGTATATGCCCCATAAACCTGCCGCTCCAGATATGCTTTCAACTAAAGCATCATATGCATCCAAGGCTGCTCCATCAGGCTGCACGCCAAAAGCGGGAAATGCATATTTTATTCCTTTTCCGAGTGCCAATACTGTAATCCCATATTTCAGTAATGTTCCTGTGGGGTTGTCAGAGGCTATCACACCCTCTGTGAGGAACCCGTCAATATCAGGAAACACCTCTCTGGCTGTTTTCAGTTCTTCATTGTAAGCTGCATCCTTTTTATGAGGGCGAAGACTGCTAAAAAACCGGGGGGAAAAAGTATATCCTTCTTCCCATTTCTTTTCATATAATTCATTGATATATTCTATAGGGTAATTGGAATTTGCAATGCTTTTGGCTACTATGGGATTGTCCTTATACTTTTCTATCGTTTCCATGAAAGCGGCATCAAGAACTTCGCCCGGGTTCATATCGCTTGCCAGCCTTTCCAGTTGCGTTACAAGGGATTCCTTCCTCCCATAAAGCCTTTCGAAAACCTTTGAAAGCCAACTCGCTTTGTTTATTGCGGCTTTCCTTCTGCGCCATTTTTCGTGGGCCCTCCTCCCTCCCTGCCACAGGCCCAGTAGGCCAGTTACTATTGCAGCTTTGGGTTCTATACCTTCATAGGCTTGAATAGTCTCTTGTCCCACATGGATGCCGACAAATGGAAGGAGATATCGCATAGTATCGCCAATTGCATAAACAAAGAGAGGATATGCAGATGCGGGTTCGAGGGGATTGTCGAATGCTGTTACGCCCTCGGTGAGGAATCCATCCGTCTCATGAAAAATTTCCCTTGCGGCCTCAACCTCTGCGTTGTAGGCTTTATCCCTTTTATGCGGGATCAGCCAGCGGAATTTCCCCCATTTCCTGTCGGACAAATTTTTGATGTGCTCTGTGGGATAATCCGGATGGCCTGCAGTGCCATTAGACACTATAGGATTGGCCGCATGCCTTTCTATCTCGGCCTTCAGCGTACCGTCCAGTGATTCATCTCCCTGAAGCTCCCTTTCCAGTTTTCTCAGCTTGCTAAAGAGGGAGAGGCTTTTCATACGGATAGCTTATCTCAATACTTTTTAAACTTTCATTTAGCAACTTCTTACAAGTAACAAATATCCCACACTAAACTTTATATACTTGTCATACAAGTATTACACATGCAATTAAGTGTAAGGGACGTGGACGAGAAGATTTTCAGGGAGTTCAAGGCGGAGGCGGCAAGGGAAAGGCTGCCTATCGGCAAAGCTTTGACCCTTGCAATGGGTTTCTGGCTGCAGGAAAGCAAACCTCTGAAAAATCTGCTTGACTTGAAGGCGGTGAACCTTGGAAAGGGGAGCGAAAAGTTGAGCGAAGAGATAGACAAGACTCTGTACGGATGAGATGATGGCAATCTTTATCGATACCAACATCTTCGTTGCGTTCTACAATGAGGCTGATGAGAATCACAGCAAAGCGAAGAAAATAATAACTGACATAGCGGAGGGCAAATACGGCAAAGCCCTGACCTCCGATTATGTTTTTGATGAAGCAGTAACTGTGATTCTGGCCCGGACAAAAGACCTAGCAAAGGCTGTGGATATGGGAGAGTACATAATGCATGCCGTTCCCATAGCTACAGTGACCAAAGCGCTCCTCCAGTATGCATGGGACATTTTCAGGAATGAAAATGCCCAAAAGATGTCTTTCACCGACTGCACAAACAGGGCTTTTGTGCAGCGACTGGGCATTAAGAAAATAGCGACACTTGATGGTGCTTTCAGGAAAGCAGAAGGAATCGAAGTCATTGACGGCTGATAATTGAAAAGCGATAGCCGAGAGCAGCAAAAGCATATCGTTGAGAATCTCATTGCTGCCTGTCAGATTTTATAATCAGGTTCTCCCCTTCCACAAAGCCCCTTTTCTTGGAAACGGAATCATAGTATCCAAACCAATTGTTTGTCGGGTCAGCAAGCCACTCCTTACCTTTGGCGTTTACTTTAAGCCATGCATGCCTCTCCCCTTCCAGCGTGCCTCTTACAAACTCTGCTTCAGCCCCTGACAACCTGTAAACCATTGACAATGAAGCCGCTTTCTCTTTGCACACGCCGCTTCTTCTTCCGAGGGCTTCCTCCAGCCCTACTTGCTGTCTCCCTCCGTTCCAAGAAGGGTCACATTTCACGGCTAAATGAACGCATTTCATCATCACAGCAAGTTTGTTAGCCCCCTCATAGCCTTGGGCGAATCTGCAGGCTTCTTCATAGAGCCTCAGTACTTCAGGAGTACGTGTTTAGCTCAAATACTTAACGCATAGAAATTTACGGCACCGATAGCAT
>CAYUWT010000084.1:0-5252 GCA_964448625.1 uncultured archaeon | reverse complement strand
TCTTCTTCCCTTTCTCTGATTTCTTCTCACTCCCTTCCTTCTTCATGTCTTTGAGTTGCATAGGGGGTCTAGACGGAAGGGGGTCTGCGACTGCTCAGTGCTGGCTTAAATGGCTTTCGCATGCGTGGCGCCGAGCGTGCAACCATTACAACGACAACCTGTGGGAACTTGCCAGGCAGGAGAAGAAGCGGGTGATGGTCAAACTGTCTCGATACAAACAAAGGAAGGATTAAAACCTTGTATTTACTGCGTTTATAAAGCTTATTGTATATCATTAATTGTACAATAGATTTGTCATTTTGACAGAGGCAGATCGGGTATGGATTCCGAATATGTCGGCACTCGGAAAAAATTCTCAAAGGAGGTCATTGATAGGTTAGGGCAATTAGTACGTAGATATCGTGGTACTCCAATAGATGAAATTCCCTATTGTGCTTTTCAAGAACTGCATGACACCATTTATCTAGAAGGCCAGATTACGGGTTATACAGAAGGATTCAACAGATGTTGGGATTCCAGAGATCAGATTAGAACTCTTAGGACCTAACGACCTTAGCGTCCTATCGAAGTAAGAAGCCGCCGAGCTTCTTGCAAGTCTTTATCTATCTCCGCGCGCAGGTTTTTTGAGTATGCAATCTTCTTAGCTTTTTCAAATCCTTGAACGGCAGAGTTGAGTAACGTCATCTGTTCCTTTGGATACATGGTATTCTTGGCAAGCACTAGATCGATGTTGCATAGGGGGTCTAGACGGAAGGGGGTCTGCGACACTAAACACACATGGAAGCTTATTTATCACGGTTCTGTATAAAACCTTATGGAAGTCATAGAGACAGCGAAGAAGGCAATCGAGAGGCGGTACCTCTGCGACAACTGCCTCGGCAGGCAGTTCGCGCAGCTGCTGACCGGAATGGACAACGCGCAGCGGGGGCACGCGATAAGGGCGGCGCTTGCAATGGAGTATGAAGCCAAGCCATACCCTGCGGATATGAGGAACTTTTACGGATTTAAGTTCCGCAGGAAGCTGAAGGGCGAGGCGAAAAAGCCCGTAAAGTGCGAGGTTTGCGGGAACATATTTAAAAAAAAACTCGCTGAGCTTGTAGATGCAGCAACCAGCAAGCTTGCAGGATTTGAATACGGCAGCTTCCTCATAGGCACAAGGCCTGCAGGCAGGACGGTTATTGCGGAGGAGGAGCTGTGGGAGGAGATAGGCGCTGACTACTGCGAACCCCTGAAGGCGGAAGTGAACCGCGAAGCTGGAAAACTGTTTGAAAAGCAGACAGGGGTCAGATTTGACAGGGAAAGGCCTGATGTGGATATATTGCTGGACCTTGAAAAGGGCAGCGCTGACATAGCGCTCCGTTCCCTTTTCATCTACGGGCAGTATAAGAAGCTTGTGAGGGGGATACCCCAGACCAAGTGGGAGCATTATCCGGAAACTGTTGAAGACATAATAGCGGGCCCCATAATGCAACAATCAGCTGGCACCGGGCATGCCTTGCATGCAATGGGCCGCGAGGACATAGATGCCCGCTGCCTGGCATGGAGACCCTTTGTTGCGGAGATAGAGAACCCCGCAAGGAGGAGGCTGGATCTGGAAAAAATACAGAAAGAGATTAACAGGACAGGCAAGGTGGAGGTTTCAAGCCTGCGCAATTCTGACAAGAACGAGGTGAGGGAGATAAAGCATGCAAGACCCCTGAAAACCTACAGGCTGATTGTTAAGTTTGAAAAACCGATAGCAAAGGAGGACATTGAAAGGGCGAGGAAGCTTGCGGGGGTGATAAGGCAGCGCACCCCTGAGAGGGTTGCCCACCGCCGCGCTGACCTTGTGCGCAAGAGGAAGCTTTATTCAATTTCAATCAAAAAACTCACAGGGAAAAAAGCTGAGATAACGGTAAAATGCGAAGCCGGGCTTTACGCAAAGGAGCTTATGCACGGGGACAATGGGAGAACGAAACCGAACCTTTCCGAACTGCTGAATAACAAGGCCAAAGTAATAGAGTTTGATGTCATAAAAATCTGGATATGAATATCAGCTGAACAGGATGACTGAAGCTATCAGGAAATATATCAGCAGGCTTGTTATGTCCTGTATCACAGTGGAAAAAGGCCCCGCTCCCAGCGCAGGGTCTGTGTGCTCCCTGTAAAACACTGAAGAGACTGCGAGCGCAATAACAGGGGCCACCGCGACTGTTGCGAACATCGCAAAACCTACTACCAAAGCCGTTTCCACCGCTCCCAGCCAGAGATAGGCAAAAAGGCCGAGCAAAACACCGAAAACAAGGCCGAGCAAAACGCCTATCTCAAACTCCTTGGCAAAATATATGGGGGTTTTGACATGCTTTCTGCCCAAGTTGCGTATATAGATTGTTTCAGTCTGGGTGCCGACAGCATCGCTCATGTAAACAATTATAGGCAAGAAAAAGGCGAGGCTTATGTATTGCAAAAGCACAGCCTCAAAGCGAGAGACAAGAACTGTTGCTATGCCTCCCCCTACCATCCCGGCCAGCAGCCATGGGAATCGCAACCTCAAAAGGAGCCCGATGCCTTCGGTAGCGTCATCAGCATATATTTCCTTCTGCCTGACAGTCCTTCGCATGCTTTGCTATGCAGCCAATACCTCCACTATATATAATATGGTCAGGCTGTTAATTACTTAAGCCTTCTCTTCCGAGAAACGCTCAGTACACGTCTTAATGCAATCCTCAACAGCCTTGCTAACCCCCCTGCACCCCCTGAAGCATTTTGTGCATTCCCCATATTCAGGCTGCTTCACCATTTCGCATTTGCCCCCGCTTTCCGCGCAGCCCACAAACTTCCAGCATACACCCTGCGGGTAAGAAACCGCTAAGCAGTTGGGAGCATGCTCCCTGAAGCCGCACTCAGGAATGAAAACGTTGCAGCTTGTCTGAACGCATTTTAAGGTCTGCACAGGAGGCTGAACTGGAATAACGCCTGTATTGTGCGCATAAATAAAATAGCCTCCTCCCGCTGCAATAGCAAGCACCAGAACAGCAGCCAGCCAATCCTTTCTCATATCCCTCTGTCAGCCATGCATTATATTATTCCGTGTTGCCTAATAAACCGGCAACGCATCCGGGCAGGCCAAAAGCGTCTCCTAATACATTTAAATCCAAACCCACTCAACTATGATAGTATGAAAGCGGCAAGGGGCTCGAGGCACGGCACGAGGAAGAAGCTGAGGAAGAAGATAAGGGAGAAGTTCAAGCCGGAAGACTACATAAGGATGTTCAGGGAGGGGGAAAGGGTCGCTATTACAATCGACCCCTCGAGCCAGAAAGGCATGCCCCACCCGCGCTTTATAGGAAAGGTGGGCATTGTTGCAGGAAAACGGGGCAGGGCATATCTGGTGGAATTCAGAGACGGCGGGAAGCAGAAGACCGTTATAGCGAGGCCTGAGCACCTGAGGCCCATATGAAAATAAAGGGGGAGAGCTACGTGACGCGGGCAGAAGCCAAGAGGATTCTTGCTGCGAAGAAGAGGGAGTTGGGTTATGAACAGAAGAACGCCCTTGAGTTCCTCAGCAAATTCGCAAAGCTTGGTGTGAAGGGCATTGAAGAGTTCAGCAACGAGTTGAACGCTGTTGCAAAGCTGAACGAAAAGCAGAAGGCCATTATAATGGACTTCCTCCCGAAAAATGAGGACGAGCTGAACATACTTTTTGCGAACGAGATTCTGACGCTTTCAGCGGATGATAAGAAAAAGATACTGGAAATCACAAAAAAGTTCGCCTAATTTTAATAAAGAAAGGAAACAAACTTTTATCGGCTATGGACCAGACTCCCAAAAAGGAACTGAAGAAGGATGAGTGGGGCATAGTCCTCGATTTCCTTTCCCACGGGCATTACGGGATGACGAGGCCCGAACCCGTAGCGCAGGTTATAGGCGAAACATATTTTTCCCTCCTCGAAATAATAGTCAGGGATGAAGCTGCACTAAGACTTGGCGAGAGGGTTTACATAGGCGACAAGAAGCGCGACAAGGTGAAATACATAAGGGAAAGGATAAAGCCCAAGGACCTGACAAATGCGGCCAGGGAGGAGCTGCAGGAGGTTATAGATTCATTGGTGAAGCAGAGCGAGGCAAGATTTGTGCAGTTCTTCAGTGAAAGCAGGCAGCTGACCACAAGGATGCACCAGCTGGAGCTGCTGCCCGGCATAGGAAAAAAACACTTGTGGGCAATACTGGAAGCAAGAAGCGACAAGCCCTTTGAGAGTTTTGATGACCTGAAGAAAAGGGTTAGCCTGCTGCCCGACCCTGAGAAGATGATAGTCAAACGCATTATGGAGGAGCTGGAGGAGAAGGACCGTTACAGGCTTTTCGTCCCGAGATTCGAGAAAGCCGGTGAGGAAAGGCACGAAAGGCATTTCCACAGGCCGACGAGGTTTATTTAGTTATTAACCATCACTACTAATAGTATAAAGGGGGAGGGTTATGAAAGTGAAGGATGTGATGGTGCGGAAAGTTATAACCATACAGCCAGGCAAGACACTGAGGGAAGCTGCAGAGAAGATGGTCGACAACAGAATAGGCAGCCTCATTGTGGTGAAGGGCAGCGAGCTTGCAGGGCTTATAACAGAAACGGATATAATGAAGGCGCTTGCGGAAGGCGGGGACCCTTCAAAATCAAAGATTTCCGAAATAATGACGACCAACCTGTATCTTGTGAGCCCCAACGACGAGCTTGAGGATGCTGTGGCGCTTATGCAGGAGAAGAAGATAAAAAGGCTGCCTGTCATTTCAGGCAGCCAGCTCGCGGGCATTGTTACAGCCACAGACATCTGCGCTGCTGAACCGAGAATGATGGAAGCCCTTGCGAAAGTTATGTTCGTCCCAAAGACAGGCAAGGGGATGGCAGGTTAAACTACTCGCATACTGCGTCAAACTGTCCAACCATTTTTAATCCTCGCTCCCATTCTTTCTGATGGAAGAGCAGATACTTGTTGTTCCCCGAAACGTTCTTTTCGGCCCGGCGAATGGGCGTTATTTTAACGGTTTTCTGCGCTCAAAAAGCTCCCCTGCCTTCGAAAAAATAATAAAGGAGAATTTTGAGTTCAGGCAGCGGAGCAAGGCGGAAGAGGACACTTCATACCAGCAGATAATACCCTACATAGTGTTCAGGTATGGGAAGAAGCTGTTTGTTTATAAGAGGCTGAAGGCAGGAGGTGAGAAAAGGCTGCACAACCTCCACTCCTTAGGCATAGGCGGGCACATCAACCCCCATGATGACG
>CAYUWT010000083.1:0-5260 GCA_964448625.1 uncultured archaeon | reverse complement strand
TACCCGCACATTAATGTGCGGGTAATTGTATGCGAACATTAATGTTCGGGTAATTTAATCCCTGCTGTAATAGCGTGTTCTCTCTGCAGGTCCTCTGAAACGAGCCTGTTCGGGCCACGCAGTATTCTTGGCCCCGTTATAACAATGCTTGATCCGCTTCATTCTTACAGAGAGAGGGAGGCGGAAATTATGAGAACCGCAACAGGAAGTGGGCAAGAAATCAGCTGAAGGCTTTGTCAGAGCTGTAGTGAACCAAGATATAATACCATTTGTTTTGCAACCTCTATCCCCACCCTCCTCTTCGCCTGCGCAGTTGAGGCCCCGAGGTGGGGTGTCAAAACCACATTGGAAAGCGAAAGCAATGGACTGCCTGCAGGGGGTTCGCGTTCGAAAACGTCCAGGGCCGCTCCCCTCAGGTGGCCGGATTTTAGCGCCTCATACAACGCATCCTCATCCACAAGGCCGCCCCTTGCGCAGTTCACGAGGCAGGAGCCCTTCTTCATTACCGCAAGCTCATTTGCTCCTATCATGTGCCTTGTGCTTTCAGAAAGCGGGACGTGGAGGGTCACTATGTCGGATTCTTTGAGCAGGACTTGTATATCAACAGGCTTTGCTCCCAAGGAGGCTGCAGCCCCTTTGTCAATGAATGTGTCATAAACACGCACGCTGCATTCGAGGGAGGAGAGTTTTTTCGCAAGCAGCCTGCCTATCCTTCCAAAACCTACTATACCTATGGTCTTGCCTGCAAGCTCTTCACCCACAAGCTTATCCCTCTCCCATTCTCCCGCTTTCACGCCTGCGTGGCCCTGCGGTATGTTTCTGAGCATTGCGAAAATCATCGCAAGCGTGTGCTCGCAAGCTGCATTGGTATTGGCTTCGGGTATGTTGAATACCTTTATCCCTTTCACTTGGGCCGCCTGCATATCTATATTATCAACACCTGTCCCTGCCCTTCCTATAATTTTGAGTTTTTTTGCAGAATTCATTATTTCAGCAGTAACCTTTGTCTGGCTGCGCACTATGACCCCTTCGTAATTGCTTATGACATTTGCAAGGTTTTCCTTCCTTCCGAGGATATCAACCTCTAGGCCTGCTTTCCTCATGAGCTCAATCCCCTCTTCGCCTATAGGGTCGCATATCAAAACTCTGGGTTTCATAGTTTCAAAATGTCCTCCATATTCCCAAGAAGCTCCTGGATATCCTTAACCTGCAGGTCGGCCATATGGGCTATCCTAAAGGTTTTTTCCATGAGCGGGCCGTAGCCGTTGGAGATAACCATGCCTCTTTTCCTGAGTTCATTGATAAGGTTCGAAACTGAAATGTTTTTTGTGTTTTTTATGCAGGTCATGGTGACGGATTCGTAGCCCTTCTCCGGGAAAAGGGCAAAATGTTCTGATGCCCAGGTTCGCATCAGCATGGCCATTTCAAGGTGGCGCGCGAAGCGGTTCTCCAGTCCCTCAGCAAACATGCGGTCTAATTGCTTGTCCAGCGCGAACATGTGCGGTATGGATGGTGTGGAAGGGGTTTCGCTCTTCTCCATGTACTTGAGAAGGGCTGAAAAATCAAAATAATATCCCTTGTTCCTCATTTTACGGGATTTTTCAAAAGCCCTTTCGCTCACGCTTGCCATTGCGAAGCCCGGAGGCAGGCCGAAGGCCTTCTGCACGCTCGCAAGGCACACATCTATGCCCAGCCTGTCAACATCTATTCTGACTCCGGCCATGCTGCTCACCGCGTCCACAAAGGTCATCACCCCATGTCTGTGCGCAGCCTCCAGTATTTCTTCGAGGGGGTTCATTACTCCTGTGGATGTCTCGTTATGGGTTATTGCTATCGCCTCATATTGCTTTTCCCTGAGGGCTTTTTCTACCATCTCCGGCTTTACCGCTTTCCCCCATTCCGCCTCCAGCTTGTCCGCCTGCCTGCCGCATGCCAGAGAAACCTCATGCCATTTGCTGCTGAAGGAGCCGTTCACGAGGTGGAGTATACTTTTTTCAACGCAGTTGAGTATGCATGCTTCCCACAGGCCTGTTGCGCTGCTTGTTGGCAAGATGATTCTGTTTTCCGTGAAAAGGAGCTTCTGCAGCTTTGCCTGCAGCGTTGCAAAAAGCTGGTGGAATTCCTCTGTCCTGTGGCCGATTACAGGTGTGGATAACGCTTTCAGTATTTCGGGGTCAACGTTTACCGGTCCCGGGATGAACAGCTTCATTATTTAACTCATGGAACGGGATTATAAATATGAAGGGGCCGGCAGATGTCAAAAAGGCTATCAGCATCCTGAAAAGGGGATATGGAAAGGTGGGCTATTTCCTGAATGCAGAAACCCCCCTGCAAATACTTGTTGCAACCATGCTTTCAGCCCAAACCACAGATGCGCAGGTGAATAAAACACTGCCCGCCCTTTTCGCCAGATACAAAAACCTGCATGATTTTGCGGGTGCGGATATACGGGAGCTGGAGGGCTATATAAAATCAATAGGGCTGTACAAAACAAAAGCAAGAAATATAAAAAATGCGTGCAGGATAATTGAGGGGAAATACGGGAGCAGGGTCCCGGATACTATGGAGGCTTTGCTTGAGCTGCCCGGTGTGGGAAGGAAAACGGCCAATGCCGTTCTCCCCAACGCTTACGGGAAAATCGTGGGGATATGCATTGATACCCATTGCGCGAGGCTGGCAAGGAGGCTGGGATGGACAGGGGAAAAGGACAGGGTGAAAATAGAGTTTGAGCTGATGGGAAAAATACCCAAAGAGGAGTGGTATAACATAACATATCTGCTCATCTCACACGGCCGCGCAATATGCACAGCAAGGAAGCCGAAATGCAGCGAATGCGGGCTTAACAGGATATGCCCGAGCGCCTTCATGGAATGAAACGGGAATATATGCTTTGCTTTTAATGGGCATAATGGATACGCGCCATTTTTCACGGGGATGGGAATTGGAGACGGAAAGATATGAGGCGCGCATTCTTGCAGGCCAGAAACTCTATCTGGAGGCGTTGGACTCTATGACTGGCCGGTCTCCGGCAAACTTCGTGGCCCACGCTATAGACGGGCTTTTCGTATCAAGGGGCATATATGATGAATACGCCCGCGTCCAAAGGCCTTATTATGTGGATGGCAAGAAGCTGAAAACGAGATTGCGTATGAAAGAAATCAGGGAAATGCTTGCTGAAGGCAGGCGCGAGGTTGTGAATTACCAGTTCTGCCGCCGCCACCTTGCCTACCTCAGGGCAGTCGCTGAAACATCATCAAGAGAGGTGTCAGAGCTTATATGCGAGGCTATAGATGACCACATGCTTAAAGCCGGAGTGACAGACAGGCCGTTCGTGGGCCGGCCGGAAAACACGCATTATAAGAGCATGCTGGAAAGGGCGGGGTTTGATCTCAGAGAGATGGAACGGCTTTCTACGGAGGAATTGGAAAAACGCATGAAAATAAGTCGGGAAAATTGTGATAAACGAGGCTGGGGCTGGATTTTCTGATCAGGGCAAACGTTTAAATTGCTGAGCCGCATAACATTCAATATTCAATTGTAATGCGTGAGTAGTATGCCCAAAGCAAAAACAGCCCAGATGAGGACAGTGCTTGTGCCGGTGAGGATAACGCAGCAGATGGACCAGTTCCTCAGGGGCTTTGTTTCCAGGGGTATGTTCTCCTCAAGGCAGGAAGCCATAAAGTATTTCATTTCCGAGCGCATGCTGAGGAGAGGTATACGGGAGCAGGAAGAGAGGGCCTGATTCTTTTGCACACCGGGTTTTTATTTTCCGGCCGCAATAATTTCGATGGAGCCCGAAGAGGAGAATGCAAAAGTCCTTGTTATCGGCTCAGGGGCCGCAGGGGTCAGGGCTGCCATAGAGCTGCATGATAATGGGGTTGAGCCGCTTGTTATAGGGAAATGCAGGGTGGGTGATGCCCACACGATAATGGCCACGGGAGGGATTAACGCTGCCTTGGGGAGCATGGACCCGCAGGATAATTGCTTGCTCCATGCGGCTGATACGATAAGGGAAGGGCAGTTCATTGCAAACCAGAGGGCTGTGGAAACCCTTGCAAAGAACGCGCCCCTTGCTATAAAGGAACTTGAGCAGTGGGGGATGCCCTTCAATAAGGATGGGAACGGGAAGATGCTGCAGCGCTTCTTCGGGGCTGCAGTTTACAGGAGGGCCTGTTTTGCAGGGGATCATACTGGCAGGGAAATGCTCCTTACCCTCATAAAGCAGACGGAGAAAAGGCGGATAGTCTTTAGAGAATCTGTTTACATAACGAAAATAATCATTTCAGCCGGGAGAGTAAGGGGGGCGATGGGCATTGATTTCATTTCAGGGAAAATTGTCTTTTTCCCAGCGCCTGCTGTCATAATAGCGACAGGAGGGCACACAAGCGTTTACAAACGCGCTTCAACAAGGGCGTTTGAGAACTTGGGAGACGGGATGGCCCTTGCTTATAATTGCGGGGCAAAGCTCATGGATATGGAGATGGTGCAGTTCCACCCTACAGGTATGGTGTGGCCTGAGGAGGCTGAGGGGCTGCTTGTTACAGAGGCTGCGAGGGGGGAAGGGGGGATATTGCTGAATGTGAAGGGGGAGAGGTTCATGGAAAGGTATGACCCCGGGAGGATGGAGCTTTCCGCAAGGGATGTTGTGGCAAGGGCTGTATATAATGAGATAATGGAGGGCAGGGGGACAGCTCATCATGGGGTGTGGCTTGACATAACGCACAGGAGCAGGGAGTACATACTTGAGAGGCTGCCCAAGATGTATGAGCAGTTCAAAAGATACAACGGTATTGATATTTCTAAGGAAAGGATGGAAGTTGCTCCCACCGCGCATTATGCTATGGGGGGCATAAAGGTTGAGCATGCAACAGGCGAGACTGGGGTGAAAGGACTTTTTGCTGTAGGGGAAGCCACAGGGGGATTGCACGGAGCCAACAGGCTGGGGGGAAACAGCCTGGCTGAAACGGTTGTTTTCGGGAGGCTTGTGGGAGACCATGTTGCCTGGTTTGTCTCAAAGGCTGAAGAAAAATCGGTGAAAGAAAATACTGCAGATAAGGCGGAGGAGGAGATTGTTCTGTTAACAAAGGGGGGAAGGGGAGAAGACCCTGCTGGAATAAAGGGCAGGATAAAGTCTCTCATGTGGAGGCATGCAGGCGTTGTCAGAAACGGGAAGGGTTTGAAGGAGGGGCTGAAAGAGCTTGGAAAGCTGGAGAAAGCAAAAGTGGCATGTCCTGAAGGTATAAGGGGGAACATAAACCTT
>CAYUWT010000082.1:0-5301 GCA_964448625.1 uncultured archaeon | reverse complement strand
CGTGTAAAGCGGTCAGTGCAGCTCTTGCATACGTATATGCCCTTAGTAACAACCTTCACAGGCTCGACATTGTCAAGCATCTGTATGAATTCCTCTTCAGAAAGGTAGCTCGCTCCCTGGCATTTGGGGCATTCCATGGTTTATATTATTGCTCTTGGTTTCATAAATAGATGATAGTCCTTTGTGTTTTCAGTTCTATTTTAAACACCATTCGTTCAAATAGCAACGAAGTCTTTCAGCGTTGTTTTATTTTTCCTAACAAAATTTCTTTGAGGCGGTTGGCGTTTTCCATGCTTAACCCATCGATGTGCGCTTCCATCCTAGAACGTTCAGAGACCGTTGACACATGAACATCAAAAAGGCCGAATATTCTGTCAAATATGTCTTGGTCTACAAAAACGTTCTGGATTTTGTCAAAAGGCAAGCTTATCTCTTTTATCGAGATAACCCCTTTGCTTATTATGAGCATGTTTGTAGTGAAGTTGTAATAGTAGCTTCTCAGATACAGCAGCTCACGTACGAATTTTAATAAAAGGGTTATGAGAAAAGTCGCAATTGCAGGTAGGAAAACAGAGGAAAGGTAGCTTTGAAAATAGATGACTGCTATAATGAAGGCTATGACAAAAATGATTAATAGCGGCACTATAAAGGATATCGTCTTTTTTAAAGGTTTGCTGCCCTCCAAAGGTATCTCATGAACAAGCGGCGTTGTCCCTTCTTCTGAACCGTAACCCATTGATTTTATCAGAAGCTTTTTTAACATGAAAGCATCATCTTTCAAAAGGGCCGGGATGGAATTCAGGGTCTTGTAGCTTTTACCTCCGTATTCATATTCCTCGTTGGCTCCTGTTTCAACCTTCACCTGCCAAAGACCTAGTATCCGCCCGATAAACCCTTTTTCCAAGATTATATCCTGAATCCTGCTGTAAAGTATGGTTAATCTTATTCGCGGGAGCAAACCGTACTGTATTTCAATATTCTCGTTTCCAAGCCAGTATTTTGTCGTAAAAGGCATTATTAGCGCGCCTGGGACAATAAGCAGAAGAGGAATTATAAGAAAGATTGTCAAATATGTTGACTCAGGAAAGGAGTACAGGACAAAAAAATAAAACAGAATCAAGAACAAGAGTGATGAGGCTATCAGTGACAATGCATATCTTGCCTTCATTATAGGAAACGTATTTTCAATCGGTGTTCCTGCCTTCTTTTGACCAGGAAATCTATCTGTGGCAGTTTGTAAAGAGACAATCCTTTCAAGTACTAGGTTTTTCAGATATTCTGCATCTTTTATATTAAGCTGGGGTATTTTTCCGGCATCCGAAGAAAGCATAGTCATTGTGACTATCTTAACCGATTTCATTCTCAGCAGAATGTCGAAAAAACCCTGCATTTCCTGAACATCCTGTATTTGGGTATAGAGAAGTGTCGCCCTTTTCTTTGCAAATATGCCTTTCTGGATGAAAAGACCCTCATTTCTCACTTCAACATATGTGTTTTTGAGTCGAAGGTAATTGATAAGAATTAGGACAAAAGACACGACAAAGATTATAGTTACCAAAAGGAGTGAATTATTTATGTAAAATGCGAAAAAAGCTGCCAAAAATGCGAAAAGAACAGCAGAATCGCTAATGAGGGATTTAAAAGATGGACGGAATATTATTCCCGCATCTGAGTTTTCAGCCACCCTTTGACCCCCTGATTTTTTCAAGTATCATGTTTTTCATGGTTTCGGCATTGGAGATGTTCACGCCGTCTATATGTGCCGCATAGCCTGACATAGCCGTTGCGCTTGAAACATGCAAATCCCATAGATTGAAAATCCTGTCAAGCAAATCCTGATCCATGTAGACATCCTGTAACTTTTCATAAGGCAGTGTCGTCTCTCTGGGAGCGAAAACGCCTTTTTTTATAACCAAAAAGTCATTTCTGATGTCGTAATAGTAGCGCTCAAAATATTTCCTTTCATACCAAAAATAAAACAGCGCTAAAACAAGGTAGAGAAAGAACAGGTAGGTTATTATCCAACTCAGGAAAGGTGTAAAAAGCATTATTGCCCCTGTAAGGATGGAAAACAATATTCCCCATCCGATCATGGCCCCAATGAACTTTTTAACAATCTTCCTCCTCTCCAACGGATACTGCGCAATTGTAGGTTCTTCGGTCATTTAAAACCTGCTTAAACTCATTTATCAGTTATTTGAGCTGCTATAAATAGAGCTTTCGGAATCCTCTCAGTTGCAGGATGGAGTCAAGCTGAAAGTGAGTATGCGACCCCAGATACATGCCTATTTCTTCAGAACCTTGGCCGTTTCCTTCATAACATCATTCGTAATTGTCATCTCCCTTTCAGCTCCCAGAGAAACGATGCTTATGGGAACACCTGTGAATCCTGCCATATCAAGCAGAAAGCCTTTCATCCCTTGCGGGAGAGCAGCAAAACCCTTTGAAACAATCCTTTTGCACTCCTCTTTTGAAACATTTTCAATTTTATAGGTCTTTTTTGAATAAACCGGGTTGCCGTCTTTGCCATACCCGACTGCCACCCTGATTTCCATCCCTCCGAGCACATCTATTTTGGTGACCGCAAGGCTTGTCATGCCGTTAATCATTGCGGAATGCTTTAACAGCTCCCAGTCAGGCCAGCCAATTCTTCGCGGTCTGCCTGTTGTTGTCCCGTATTCGTTCCCCCTTTCCCTTACCATTTTTCCAAATTCCGCATCCTCCGTGGGGAACGGGCCTTCCCCTACACGCGTTGTATAAGCCTTTGCAACCCCTGTTATCTCCTTTATCACTGTCGGAGGGATTCCCAAGCCTGTGCATGCAGCGCCTGCTGTCGTGTTGGAAGAGGTTACGAAGGGATATGTGCCGTGGTCCAGGTCAAGCATTGCGCCCTGCGCGCCTTCCGCAAGTATGTTTTTTTTGTTTTTCAGCATTTCATTTATGAGAAGTGTTGTATCGCAAACATACATGCCTGTTTTTTCCCAGCACTGAGAACATGCCTCAATTATTTCCCCAAGGGAAACAAGCTGCTCACCGTGGGATTCAAGCTGCCTGTTCTTTTCCTGAAGGATTGAAGAAAGCCTTTCCTCCAGCATTTGCGGATTTCCAAGGTCTTCAACCCGTATCCCCTCCCTTGCAGCCTTGTCGGCATAAGCGGGGCCGATCCCTCTCCCTGTTGTCCCTATCCCCTTCCCCATTATGCTGTCCAGCTTTTTGTGATAGGGCAGTAACACATGGGCTTTCCCGCTTATGAAAAAGTTTTCAGCGGAAATTCCTATCCCCCTCTTTTCAAGGCCTTCAAGCTCCTCAACAAGCACTTCAGGGTCTATGACCATCCCGTTTCCAAGGATGCTTTTCTTCCCGTGGATTATGGTTGAGGGGATATGGTGCAAAGCGTATTTTTCCCCTTTTGCAACAACCGTATGGCCTGCGTTGCAGCCCCCGTTGAAGCGGCAGCCTGCCTCAAAACCTTCAGCAAGAAAATCTATTATCTTTCCCTTGCCCTCATCGCCCCACTGCGCCCCGACAACGACTGTTACAGGCATGAAACCGACAATTGTTTATGGTTTGCAGTTATTTAAAATCATGCCCACATCCTCCGAACATTAATGTTAGGGAAGTTTATCTATGCTTCCTTCATATGGTATTTGACGGCCTGCCTGCAAGGAAGTTCTCGATGTTGCCCAAAAAAATCTCCTGCTTTGCCAGCTTTGCCTCTTTTGTCACATAAGCGATAGGCGGGTATATTATGCAGTTGTCAAATCCTGAAAGCCTTTTGAGATCCTTATTATTCATTTCGTCTGAATGGTCGAGTATGAAAACCATGTCCTGTCTGCCCAGCCTTTCAGCCAGGCTGCTCATATCCACAAGCTCCATAGGCGCTGTATTTACCACGACTGCGCCTTTCTTTATGGATTGGATTCGTTTCCTGTCCAGAAATCCTTCGGTTTCTGCTGTCTGCGCAAAATGGATTGAAAGGAAATCGCATTTTGGTATCAGCCTGTCCGCATCCTCATATCTTGTTCCCTTAGCCTCAAGCCCGCTCTTCCTGTTTCTTGACCAGTAGCGCACATCAGCGCCAAAGCCGAGCGCTATCTCTGCAACCCTGCTCCCTATCCTTCCAGCGCCGAGAATGCCAAAAACCTTGCCTTTTATCTCTGATGCGGAAAAGCCTGCTTCAGAATAATTTCCCTTTCTTGCCTGATTTTTGCCCTTTTCCAGTTCCCTGATGTTTTCAAGAATAGCTGCAAAGACAAACTCTGCGACAGCCTCCGTGCTGTAGCCCGGGATGTTGGAAACTGTGATATTCTTGCCCTTTGCACAGCCTGTGTCTATCTTCCCATAGGCGGTAGCCAGAACGCCTATGTATCTGAGACTTGGCGCGCTTTCTATTTCAGCCTTTCCAACCTGTATGCCGAAATTGACAAGAAGGCAGTCCGTGTCAGCCAGCTGTTTCTTTATATCAGGGCTGCCTTTGGGAAGCAGAACAATTTTTTCGCATAGCTGCCTGAGCCTTTGCCAGCAGGGAGTGTCGAGCTTGGATTCGTCAATTCCCACCATCAATATTTTTCTGAATTTGATATGCTCCATAAGATTGTCATGCAGTCATTTCAATATGTTCGCACCGCCTTCCCTCTCGCTGCCCGCCGACTGCATCTCAAGCCTCGCTTCCCTGTAAAACACCTTAAGGTCCCTGCAGCCGCAGTTTGAAACCGCGCTCTTCACCGCGAGGATGTCTTTCGGTAGTTGTTCATGCAACGTGCCCTTGTGCAGCACGAAGCCCTCCTCGCCCTCTATCACAAAGGTTCCCGTGTGCTCGTGACCGTAGCGCTTGTAGCTCCTTGCCCTTGCGCTTGCCTCCCCCCAGTACTCCTTGACATACACAGTCACCTCATGCATCCGGCTTGCAGGCGTGTTGGTTATTATGCTGAACTTTCTTGCGATGAGCGGGTTGCTTGACTCGGTAAAGCCTGCAAAATACTTCCCCATCATCAGCAGGTCTGCGCCAAGAGCGAAAGCTATAGACATTTCGCCTGTTGAGCTGATCCCGCCGTCTGAGCATATGGGAATGTATTTCCCGGTCTTCCCAAAATACTCATCCCTCGCCTTTGCACATTCTGAGACCGCAGTAGCCTGCCCCCTTCCGGTTGATTTCACCTGTCTTGTGGTGCAGACACTGCCCGAGCCCTGCCCGACCTTTATGCAGTCTGCGCCTGCATCTGCCAGCTCTTTAAATGCGTCCCTCTCAACTATGTTCCCCACAATCACAGGCACCCTGAATTTCCTGTATTCGGCCAGCGC
>CAYUWT010000081.1:0-5312 GCA_964448625.1 uncultured archaeon | reverse complement strand
CCTGCGTGGAACCAGTATGCCATTCTGCTCCACATAATCCCCTATAGCCCTCTTCGGCTGACCGTTGAAGGCCTCGGGGTGCTCAAGCCAGTAGTCTGCCATATGGATTAGATGGCAAAAAACAATTTAAATTCGCCTGCCGATATAATTTTGCGAATAATATGATGAAACTTGCAGAAATTCTGAGCAGGCATAAGAACGAATGGATACTCATTGAGTACTCAAAGCTCGATGCCGAGATGAATGTGGAAGAAGGCCGAGTATTGGCTCACTCACCGCGCAAGGAAGACATTTTTTCCATTTTGCCCAGGTTCAAAGGGAAGAATTTCACCATGGAATACGCCGGGGATTTTCCTAAAGATCTAGCGGTTATGTTCTGATGCGAAGCTATACTCTCCAACAACTGGGAAATCTTTATTTTGTTAAGGCGGCGGTTGAAGGGCCTTTGGGAATAAGCGTTCTCCGTCTGCTGGCGGATACAGGCTCGACTTACACAATTCTTCCTGTGGAAGTCCTTGAAACTTTGGGGTGTTCCCCGGCAGCCAGCAAAGAGCATGTAAGAATCACAACAGGAAGCGGATATGTGCTGGCGCCTCAGGTTGCTGTCTCATCGCTTCATGCCCTAGGCAGGAAATATGAAAACTTTAAGGTAATTGCTCATACCCTGCCGCCTGCCGGCCCGATAGATGGCTTGCTTGGCATGGACTTTCTCACTGCAATAAGGGCAAGGATTGATCTTGGCACAGGAGTTGTTGTGGTTCCATAAGAAAGCAAAAATCATACCTTCCCAATCTCTCTGTTCAGCCTCTTTATCTCCTTCACAGCAGCCCCGGCATAATCCTCTCCTTTCTTGAAGGAGTACGTGATGCCTGAAGATGAATTTATCCTCGCAGTTTTCAGGTCCATGCCCGCCTTTTTCAGTGTTTTCGCCACCTCCGTTGCGCTTCCTCCTTGTGCTCCCACACCAGGAATCAATAGCGGTGCGTTGTGCTTAGAGAAAAACTTTGCAAGAGCTTCGAACTCCCTTATATTAGTTGCGCCAACCACTGCCCCGCATTCCCATTCAGCTATCTTTTCAGCGACACGTATGTATAATGGCTTTCCCTCCGACTGCAAATCCTGGAAATCCTTTGCTCCGGAATTGGAGGTCCTGCACAGAGCATATACCCCTTTGCCCTTTTTCATATATTGCAAAAAAGGCTCAACAGAATCCGAGCCCATATAAGGATTAACGGTAACAGCATCAGCCCCCCAGAAATCAAAGGCGGCTTTTGCGTATGCTGCCGAGGATTTGCCTATGTCTCCCATTTTCCCATCAAGTATAACTATAAGGTCTTTCTTCTGGCATTCCTCGATTATACTTTTCAATGCCCTGAGACCCTCGAAGCCGTACTGCTCAAAATAAGCGATATTTGGCTTCACTGTGTTCAAAGGGGCATTTTCTGTTATAATAGAATCGAGTATATCCAAAAAGAATTTTGAAATAACACTCTCAGCATTTCCTTTGAGCGGGATTTTCTCAAGCACAGGGTCTATTCCCATGCAGACTATCCCGCTTTCACCAGCTTTTTCCCTGAGCCTTTCAGCGTAATCCATCCGTTTTTATTTATGGGACTCAATGATTAAAATGCTCTTGGTGGCCAACGAGAGGGCGGCAAAGCTTGCAAAGTCAGTTGCGAAGCTCTCCGGCGCAGGCTTCATCGAGGCCATACAGAGGCGGTTTCCCGACGGGGAGATATACATCCGCATAGAAACTCCTGTTGAATACAAAGAAGTGGCGGTTCTTTTTTCCATGTACCCCGGGCAGAATGCAAGCCTGACAGAATTCTTCATGTTCACAGACGCGCTTAATGACCTTGGGGCCAGCAGGATAACTGCTGTGATACCCTACCTGCCCTACGCGAGACAGGACAAGCGCTTCCAGCATGGGGAAGCGTTAAGCATAAAGACCCTTGCAAGGCTTTTCAAGTCTGTAGGGGTCAGCAGGCTGGTTGTTGTGGATACGCATTTCCACCGCATACCTGAGGACTTCGATTTTTTCGGAATAAAATGCGCCAACCTTTCTGCAGGCAGGCTTTTGCTCGAGCATGCCAAAGAGAAACTGGGGCAAAGGTCCGAGGTCATAGGCCCGGATTTCGGCTCCTCCGAGCTGATAAAATATGCAACAGGAAAGGCGAGCGTTATGGAGAAGGTGAAGGTCTGTCCAGACTGCGGAAAGGAGAAGACGGAGTGCATGTGCGGTAGCAAAGAGGTTGTTTATGAGGCGAGGGAATTCAGGACGGACAGGGATTTCAAAGGAAAAAACGTTGCAATACTTGATGACATGATAGCTTCAGGGACCACAATGATAAACGCGTGCAGAAAGCTGAAGTCAATGGGAGCGAAGGAGGTAATTGCCCTTGCCACCCACGGCCTTTTCCTGAACGATTCCCTGAAAGCATTAAACTCAGCAGCTGATTACGTTGCAGTTACAGACACGATTGAAACCCCTGCAAGCCATGTGAGCGTTGCCGGATTGATAGCCGGGGCACTCAAGTAAATTCCGACTATTAGCATACTATTGTGTTTAAATATATGTTTAAACATAAAAATACCATGGCATTCAAGACGATAACGGTAAAGGAAAAGGTTTATGAGAAGCTGAAAAGAGGCAAGAGGCAGGGAGAAAGCTTCAGCGATTTTTTTGACAGGATTGCACAAAGCGGAAAAATGAACCTTTTGAAGTATGCCGGTATCTGGGAATTGGCAGAGGGGCAGGCAAAATCGATGAAGGAAGAAATAAGGAAAAACAGGCAGAGAAAGGATGAGAGGGCGTTAAGAGATGATAATACTTGACAGCGATTTTCTGATAGATTTTTTCAATGGCCTGCCCGCCGCCGTGGAGAAGGCAAAGAGCATTTCCGGATACCCAGAAAAACTTGCCACCACAATCTTCAATGTTCAGGAAGTTCTATACGGCTATCCGTCGAAGGGAAAGGCCGACAAGGGATACATGATGGCCATGGATTTTTTCATGCAGATACAGGTTTTGAATTATGAATGGGGGGCCATGGAGAAAACCATTTCAGTCAAAAGAAGACTGAAAGAAAGAGGGTCGTCTATAGGTGTTTTCGATGAGATGATTGGCGGAATATGCCTTGCCCATGGGGCATCAATACTGACGAGAAATTCTGAACATTTCTCCAAAATAGAAGGGCTGAAAATGATCACTTACTGAGCATTTATTCAAAGCCCATCTTCCTGCCCCAGCTATCAGGGTCCTTGTCCCATTCGAGTATTTTTCTCTTTTCCTCTTTCGTTATGTATCCCATTTGTTCCGCCGCCGATATTATGGTTGAGAAATCTGTAAGGGTTATCACCTTGCAGTTGATTTCCCTGAAAGCCTTTTCAGCCGACGGAAGGCTGTATGTCGTTATAGCAAGGCAGTATTCAGCTTTGCCGCCAGCCTCCTGCACGCTTTTCACGGCCGCTGCAGAGCTGCCTCCTGTGCTTATGTGGTCCTCTATAACCAGCACTCTTTGCCCTTTCTCCAGCCTGCCTTCTATCACATTCTGCTTACCGTGCATCTTTTTTTCAGTCCTCACATAAACCATCGGTTTCGAAAGCCTTTCCGCAAGGAAGGCGGCATGCGGAATGCCTGCTGTTGCAACCCCTGCCAGTACGTCGAATTGTATTTTATTTCCCTTTATTGTTTGGACAAAATAGTCAACAATCTTTTCCCTCCTTTCAGGATAAGAGAGTAAAAGGCGGTTGTCGCAGTAAATTGGGGAAAAGATGCCCGAAGCATAGCGGAAGGGCTTTTTCATGTTTATTGTGACGGCCTTTATCTCGAGAAGGATTTTCGCAACTTCTTCCTTTGCCTCCATGGTTAGTGATTTAACTTCAAAATTAATAAGCAAAAATTGGTTAAAAACTGTGCTTCGCCGCGGTGCCATCCCTATGGTAAACCCCAAATTCCCTTATCTTCCTTGCAGTTTCACCATCAATAACCGTGCCCTCCGTGCATACCCTTATCCCTGTTGTGTCCACGCAGCATGAGCCACAGATACCGATCCCGCATTTCATGTATCTTTCAATGGAAAGCTGGCAGTTTATATTATTCTTTTCTGCAATTTCAAAAACACTTTTCATCATTAGCTCAGGCCCGCACGCGCATATGCAGTCAGGCTTCTCTTTTTCCAATAATTTTTCGAGCATCTGCGTTGCGAAGCCTTTTTCTCCATAAGTCCCGTCATCAGTACAATAAACGGTTCTAATTTTCATTTTTTTGAGGCGCTTTTCATAGAGGATATAATCCTTTGAACGCGCGCCGATTATCATTGTTACATTCTTCCCCCTTTCAAGCAGCCTGTCAGCAAGGAAAGCCATAGTGGCAGTCCCATACCCGCCACCCACAAGGATAAAACCCTTTCCATTATCCAGATTGAAAGAAGTCCCATAAGGGCCCTGCAATCCTATTTTATCGCCTTCCCCGAGTTCAAACATCTTTTTGGAGAACTTTCCCACCGCAGCCATCGTTATCCCAGTCAATTCCCCTTTCTGGTAAGAAACAGCCATAGGTTTCATCCCTGTGCCGGGAATCCAAAGCATGAGGAACTGCCCGGCTTTGCATGGCCTGCCAAACCTGAAATAAAAGCTCTTTATGTTTTTTGCCTCATCCTCTACCTTTTCTATTTTTACAGGACTTGGCTGTTCCAGAAAACCATGAGAAAGAGGCTTGAAATCGAATTTTTGAAGTTTCTCATTCATGCGCTATCCCTACCATTTCCTTAACTGTTTCATACCCTTCCTTCTCCATGAACCCTCCCATTTCCTTGCAGACCTTCCTGAAGACATCCACACCCCTGTAATAGATAGCCGTTCCTATGCCCACCGCCTGCGCCCCGGCCATTATAAGCTCAATGGCGTCATTACCGTTCATTATGCCGCCGGTGCCTATTATGGGTATCTTCACAGCCTTGTAAATATCATAAATGCACCTGACTGTTATAGGTCTCAGTGCAGGCCCGCTTATCCCTCCCACCATGCCTGCAAGCACAGGCTTTCCCATCTCCGTGTTTATCACCATGCCTGGTCCAGTTGTGTTGCCCATGTTTATTGCCGCAGCCCCCGCCTTTTCAGCGGCTTTTGCAACCTCTCCCACCTCCTGGATTATTGGAGAGAGCTTTACGATAACGGGAAGCTTCGTTTCCTTCACAACAGCCCTTGTTATCTCGCTCGTCGCCTCCGGAGTTCCCTGCCCGGCCATTGTGCCGAAGCCAGGAGTGTGAGGGCATGAGAGGGGTATTTCAATCGCAGAAAAAGGACAGTTC
>CAYUWT010000080.1:0-5349 GCA_964448625.1 uncultured archaeon | reverse complement strand
ATGATTGTGAAGGAGGCTGTGGACAACAGCCTCGATGCGACAGAGGAAGCAAGAATACTGCCTGATATCTATGTGAAGATAGCGGAGACAGGGAAGGAGAAATACAAGGTCATGGTTAGGGACAACGGCCCTGGCATAAAGAAGGAGCAGATACCGCGCATCTTCGGGAGCCTGCTTTACGGCAGCAAGTTCCACCGCCTGCGCCAATCCCGCGGTCAGCAGGGACTCGGGATAAGCGTAGCAGTGCTATATTCGCAGCTCACCACAGGCAGCCCCACTGAGATTGCAAGCTCCACAGGGGACGGCAAGGTGCACAGGTACAAGCTGAAAATCGATGTAAAAAAGAACATGCCGCTGATACTCGAGGAGCAGGTCATGGACGGAAAAGAGTGGAGAGGTGTGCAGGTGACATTCGTGTGCGAAGGCCTTTACAGGGAGCACAAGCAGTCTGTCCTGGAATACCTCAAGCAGACAGCGATTGCAAACCCTTATGCCGCCATAACGTTTGAAGGCCCAACGGGAAGGTTTGAGTTCAAGCGGGCCAGCAATCAGTTGCCTGCGGAGCCCAGGGAGATAAAGCCCCACCTTTACGGCGTGGAGGTGGGCATACTTGCCAGAATGATGCATGAGACAAAGGCCCGTGCTCTCCATTCTTTCCTCTCAGGGGAGTTCACGCGCGTAGGCTCGCAGACCGCAAAGGAGATATGCAATAAAGCTGGCATAGACGAGCGCATGTCCCCGAGGAAGCTTACGGATGAGGATATGTACAAGATAATGCAGGCGGTGAAGGAGGTTAAATTAACCCGCCCCCCCACAGACTGCCTCTCCCCTCTGGGGAAAGAACTGGTGATACAGGGCCTCCAGAAGGAGCTCGACCCGGAGTTTGTGGATGCGGTCTCGAGGAGCCCGGAGGTGTACAGGGGGTGGCCTTTCCAGATAGAGGTGGGGGTTGCATATGGGGGCAGCATAAAGGAGCCCAGGCTGATAAGGCTTGCCAACCGCGTTCCTTTGCTTTACCAGGCAGGGGACTGCGCGATAACAAAGGCCCTGCAGGAGATGGACTGGAAGAGGTACGGGATGGACAGCGACAAGCTGCCTACAGAGCCTATTGCAATGTTCGTCCACATAGCCAGCGTGTGGGTGCCTTTTACCTCAGAGAGCAAGGAGGCAATAGCAAGCTACCCGATAATAATCAAGGAAGTGAAGCTTGCGATGCAGGACGCTGCGCGCAAGCTGGCCCTTTACCTTTCCGGGGTGAGGAGGGCAGCTCTGCAGGCCGAGCGCAAATCCATATTCGAGAGATATGCCGATGAGACAGCAGGCGCATTGGCAGAGCTTACGGGGGAGGAGAAGGGGAAGATAAAGAAGAAGATAGAGGAGCTGGTGAAGGAAAATATAGGGAAATTCATGGAGTTTGAGGAAGAGGCTGAGGAGGAGCAGGTTTCAGGGGAAGTGAAGGGGGAGGAGTGATATGAAAGAAACTGACGGTCATGTGCCAAAGAAAAGTCTCGAGGAGCTGGGGAAGAAGACAGTGGAGCAGATATACTCAGGCCAGAACCCGAAAATAACCCTCCCGGTAAGGATACTGTCCAACATTTTCTTCGATGAGAAGACCGGGCTGGTAAAGCTGGGGAGCAAGACAAGCAACAGGACTTACCTCAATGTCGCGCACACCAAGAAATTCATGCAGACCCTGCTTGTCGCGGCGGAATGCAGGAAAATAATCGGGCAGGGGGTAAGCACCTCAATCAGGGACCTTTATTATGCGCTGAAAAGGACGCTGCCGGGGACGGAGGAAAACACCGTGGAAGACCAGTCTGAGAGCGACCCCATAATAGAGGACATAGAGGCTGCCCTCAACACGCTCCGTGAGAACCTCCACCTGAAGGCTGACAGGAAAGGCTATGTGGCCGGCCCCCTGGTGATCGATGATGCGGGGGATGAGATAGACGCCAGCAAGATGGGCAGCTCAGGGTGGGCCATACCAAGCGATGTCGAGCCGCATGTCATCAAGTTCAAGGAGTGCAATGCCGACTATGTGCTGGTGATAGAGAAAGACGCGGTATGGCAGCGCCTGAATGAGGACAAGTTCTGGAAGAAGCACAACTGCCTTATCATTACGGGCAAGGGCCAGCCTGCGAGGGGGACAAGGAGACTTGTCAACCGTTTCCATACAGAGTTCAAGCTGCCGATTTATGTCCTTTGCGATGCCGACCCCTGGGGGCTTTACATATACTCCGTGATAAAGCAGGGTTCCATCAATCTGTCCTTCCTTTCGGACAGGCTGGGGACACCTGAGGCCAAATACCTCGGCCTTACAACGCAGGATGTGGAGAAGTTTGATATACCAAAAAACGTCACAATAAAACTCAACAAAGGGGATATAAAGAGAACGCAGGAGCTCCTTAACTATGTGTGGTTCAAACCCAGGGACTGGCAGCAGGAGCTGAACCACATGCTCAAAGCCGGCCACAAGCTGGAGCTTGAAGCGCTTTCAGCCAAAGGGATAAAATATATATCGGACACATACCTGCCGCAGAAGATTGCGCAGAAGGATTTCTTGAGCTGAACGATTCAGACAGAAGATAAGAGCAAGTCCATTGGAGGCTCTGTTGCAAACCGTTTTACAGTGTTATAGTATTCCCCTCTTTCCATCGCCTTTCTGAGCTGGGGGAGCACCGTCCCGCCAGCGGCTACATATGTCGGATAGTAAACAGCCCATTTCTGCATGAAATCCGCATATCTCCTGGCTCCATCTTCCGGTATCCCCAGCCGTAACTGGATTTCAGGAATGAGTTTTTCGGGCCGAACATTTTTTACAAAAATTTCGTGCCACTTGAGGAATAGATATGCTGTCTCTCTGTCTATGTCCCTTTCGAACCAACTCAGGTGCTGCGGTTCCAGCTTCGCATATTCCGGCAGGAGAGGGTTCAGTTCTTCGAGCAGCTCCTCTTTCGATTGGTAAAATACTCTCCACGAATCTGCAATACCCTCCTGAGGCGTCACATGAACGGTATTGAGAAGAATTATGCCGTTCTCAGGCACCTCTTCCCCTGTTCTCATCTGCATCCCGTAGCCTGGAGTGTGTAGCAATTCGTGGGCCAATATTAGCCATAAGTTGTTTGGGTGCCTGTCTATGCTGTTTTTAATTCTTATAGTCACGCGCGAATGGCCTATCGCTGCGGGTTCATTATATCCGCCTTCATGGCCTTCGGAGTAATAGAACTCTGTTTTGCCTATCTCCTCCGCTGTAAATTCTCTGGAAAGCCGGCCCTTTATCGCCTCCTGAGCTTTCAGCAGATACTCCTTTGCATCTTCGGTATTGAGGGATGGTGTGCTGTCAATGAATTTCTTCATTTCATATGGAAGTTTTTCCTCGTTGCACCCGAAATAGCCGCACCAGAAGTCTGTCGCCCTCATGAAAGCCTCTTCAGCCATTTTTTTTAATCTGGTGATATCGACTCCATGCACAAGGTAAACCAGCGTTTCCATGTCAAGCCTTTTTCCGATTCTTGCCAGAGAGGCCAGCTGTGAGAGGTACACATGCGTCCTGAACGAGTCATCATTATAGGCGGAGGCAGCGCGTGAAGCAAGGTGCTGCGCCTTTTCCATCGTCCCATCAATGGAAGGCTCCCGTCTTTTCCCTAACTCTATCTCGGCCACGAAATTCTTGTATTCAGCTTTTGCAGAGTCTGGCCCGTCAATTATCTCATGATATCCATTTTTGGTCAGGAGATATTGCGTTTCAAATGCCAGTTCACTAAATTCGTTGGGCGAAAGCGGTTGCATATGCTAAATGGGGATTAATCATTTTATTCTTTTGTATGCAGGGCGTATTGCAGTCGCACACACCCCCAACTTTACCACTTCTGCAACCTTTGATAGAGCTTTTATTAGCGGATACCAATTTTAAGTAGACCGCATATACGGGATTGTTATGGAATATAAGAGTGAATATATTACAGAACACGGAAGTGCAGAGGATGCACCAAAGGCTCATAACCTCCGGCTTCTTGCTTTGCTGGAGATGATAAAGGAGCTGCCCAAAAGCCAGTCATTCAACGTGAAGGAAGGCGGCAGCATAATGGGCAAAATTATAATCGTGGGCAACAGAGTTTATTTCGGTGCCAATGACAGCAACTTCTATTGCGCAAGGCTTTCTGATGGGAAAGAGTTATGGAGGTTCAGGGCAGGAGGCATCATTAGCGGAAACAACATTGACAGGAAAACAGGCACTATATATTTTGCAGCATTCGATGGAAACCTGTATGCTCTTACACTTGATGGGAAATTGAAATGGAGGTTCAGCGCAGGGGACAAGATAATCTCGAGGCCCTGCATAGAGAAAGAGGCCATATATTTCGGCGGCATGGATGGCAACCTTTATGCAGTCAGCCATGATGGCGCTCTTTTGTGGAAGTTTCCCACAGGGGGACCGGTGGAATCTGACCCGGCCTTTCATGGTGGCAGGCTATATTTTGGCTCTTATGACGGCAACATATACTGTGTCACTTCCGGAGGAGGGCTTGTATGGAAATTCCACACAAAGAGATACGGTGTAAGCTCGCCTGCTGTTTACAAAGGGCGCATATATTGCGGCTCCTATGACAACAACCTTTATGCCCTTACCCTTGATGGAAAGCTGCGCTGGAAGTTTCCAACACATGGCCATATCACTTCTTTCCCCCCTGTTGTGAGTGATGACATAATCTATTCTGGCTCACTTGATGGCAACCTGTATGCAGTCAGCACAGAAGGCAGGCTTGTATGGAGGTTTGACACAACCGAAGGGGTCGCCACAGAGCCGCTTATAGAGGGCAGGACAATATACTTCGGCTCCGCTGACAGCAGGTTCTATGCGCTGGACAGGCTTACGGGGGAAAAGCTGTGGCATTTCGAGACAAACGGCCCTGTCATTTCCGCACCGGCAAAAAGCGGCGAAAGGATAGTTTTTGGAGGATGGGATTGCAATCTGTATTGCTTGAACAGCGGCGGCAGACTTTTGTGGAAGTCCCCGACAAGTATCGGTTCCCCGTCGACCATTTCTATAGAGCTGCCCAAGCCGATGTTTGAGCAGGTTAAAAGGGGTTTGCAGCATTCCGATCAGCAGTCTCCCTATATTGGAGGAGGCCGGAGGGAAATCTCCATACCAAGCGCTTACGGGGAAATGCACCTGTACGCAGAGGGGGAGGGCGATTATCTTGATTCAGTCAAAAGAGGCTACCGCAGAAAGGGGAGCTATTGAGCAATAAAAGGTTGTGCTTGCAGAAAAGGCTACAACAGAAAAAGGAAAAGAGCGAATATATGCGGAAATCAGGGGAGTGTAACAAATTTTGCTGAAACTCCCTA
>CAYUWT010000079.1:0-5363 GCA_964448625.1 uncultured archaeon | reverse complement strand
ACTGGCAGCCCCGCGGAACTATTGGCGCAGTCTTTTATAAACAGCAACCTTCTGCTGTTCTTTCACATTTTCAATAAGAGCTGCAATCTTCTTTTTCAGCGCAGGGTGCATAAGGCCGGGCTCTATTTCCTTGAGGGGCTCAAGAACAAACCTCCTCTCATGCGCCCGGGGGTGGGGTATTACAAGATTTTCTTCATTAACCGCCTTGTCTCCGTAAAAAATTATATCAATATCAATAGTTCTTGGCCCGAATTTCATGCCCCTCTTCCTCCCGAGGCAGTTTTCTATGTGCTGCGCGAAGGCAAGAAGCTCTTGAGGTTTGAGCTTTGTTTCTATTTTGACAGCGCAGTTGAGGAAATGCGGCTGATTATTGCAGCCTACAGGTTCGGTCTCATATATACTTGATATCTTCAAAACCCCGCACCCCTTTCCCAGCAATCTTATGGCCTTCCTTATGCAGCTCTCCCTGTGACCGAGGTTGGAGCCGAGTGAAATGTAAGCAACGGCCATGAAATAGTAAAGGAACGCGGAAATAAATTCAGTTCGCGGGCCTAACAGCCGCAATCTGGGCAGGAGCTCATTTTGGAAACTGAATGAGGCCCGGCGCATAGCCTTTTTTCGTGCCCCACATCTCCTCTGTCTTCTCCCGCAAAATCATGTCCTCAATATTGATTCAACAACCTTCAAAGCGCGTTTGCATTCCTTCACATCGTGCACTCTCACAATGTTCGCGCCGTTCATCACAGACAAAGTAACAGAAGCGATAGTTCCCTCCAGCCTTTCGCTGGCAGGAAGGCCCGTTATGCTTCCTATAAATGATTTGCGGGAAGGGCCGACCATTATGGGGCAGCCCAGCTCTTTGAACTCCCTCAACCTTTTGATTATCTGAAGGTTGTGCTCAACAGTTTTCCCGAAACCGATGCCCGGATCTATAATAACATCCTTTATTCCCGCTTTTCCTGCTTCACTCAACCTCTCTGAAAAAAATTCTTTGATTTCCACAACCACATCATTATAAACAGGGTTCTCCTGCATGGTTTTTGGATAGCCTTTCATGTGCATGGCGATGACAGGAACTCTTTCCCTTGATATCAGTCCGACCATTTCCCTGTTCCTCAAACCCGTTATGTCATTCACCATATGGGCGCCCAATTCAATGCACTTCTGCGCAACCTCAGGCTTGTAGGTGTCAATGGATATGGGAACCTTTACCTCTTCAACAAGCCTTTCTATAACAGGACCGGCCCTTTCCAGCTCCTTTTCCCACGTGACTGGTTCCGAGCCCGGCCTGGTGCTCTCCCCGCCAACATCTATTATGTCAGCCCCTTCCTCAACCATCCTCTTCGCATGTTCCACGGCCTTACCGGTATCAACAAACCTTCCGCCATCTGAGAAGGAATCCGGGGTCACATTAAGTATCCCCATTATCAATGTTCTTTCGAAATTCAGTATGTATGAACCACATTTTATAGGTTTCAATACTCCCCGCATTCCACGCATGAAATAAATTTTGTTTCTTTATTATTAATCCTGGTCTGAATTTACTTCTTAATTTTGAGGCGCCTGTAAACGCCGGATTCAGCCTCAACGCAGACTTCAATCGCTTCCTTAATTCTTTCCGCCACTTCTTTTATAGTCTTCCCCTGAGTGCAGCATCCCTGTATATCAGGCGCCTTCGCGATATAGATGCCATCCTCATCCAGCTCTATAAGCACTGTAAAGTCCAGTATATTCCTTCTCATAGATAAGATTGTGAAACCGGCATTAAAATCTGCTAAACAGCTTTCAAATGGTCCGGGCTGCAGCCGCAGTCTCCGCCGCAGTACTCCCTGTAAATCCCGTCCAGCATCCCCCACATCGCGTCAAGGGATGTATTAAGCGCTGCCCTCACTTCAGCCTGCTGCTCCTTTGTCTTCGCATGCCTGCTTATTATCTCTTTCCATGTCTTCTGGTGTTCTATATCCACTTCCCTGTGCACCTCGAAGAACTCCAGAGACCTCTGGTCCTTCAGCTTGTAATGCCTTACCAGTCCTTCCATCTTTAGTTTCGCTATCTCCGGAATCTGCGCCTCATAGGCAAGCAGGGCTGCTGAGCCCTCAAGGAAGCCCTTGGAGCACAGTTCACTCAACTCCTCGAGCATCCTTTTTGTCTCTGGCAGGGGCTGTGTATCCAGCCTGTTTCTTTTGACCCCCAAGCCCTCCGCGAACCTTACCCAAAGCTCTTCATGCGGCAGCTCAGGGTTCTCCTCCTCGTTAAGATTTTCCAGTATCATCGACCTCTCCTTCGCGAAAGGCGTGTTTGAATGGACCCTGCTGACAAAACGCGGGAACGCTGAAACGAACTGGTGATATTGCTTTGCGTATTCCCTCAAAGCCTCCATGCTCACCTTCCCCTCATTCCACAGATGGTAGAACGGGTGCTTTGAAATATGCTTTGCTTCTATGTCCTTTTCCAGGATTTTTATGAAATCCATCCTAATCCTCCCCTTAGAACTTCCCGCACATTAATGTGCGGATAATTTTTTTTAATATTGCTTTTAGCATTCAATTCTTTATAAAACTTGTTTTTTGCAGAACGCATCGCGCGTCTCAAGTATGAGTTCTTCGGGATACCACCTCTTCCTGAGCTCTCCCGCAAGGAAGAACGAGCCTGTAATAAGCACAGCATCCTCCTTTCCCGCCTCTTCCATTGCCGCTTCAAGCGCCTCGTGGGGGTTTTTGAAAGCATGCACTTGAGCTTTGCGTTTCACATGTTTTTCCGCCATACGGGCAAGGCTGCCGGCTTCTGCGGATTTCCTGCCCGCCGCTTCAAATTCCGTGGCGAAGATTCTGTCAGCAAGAGGAGCAATTGTTTTGAGAATGCCTTCAATATCTTTGTCTCCGGAAACCGCTATAACCAGATTGAGCTTCCTGTATTCCAGTGAACCGAGATTATAGGCAACGCTTTCCATTTTCATGGGATTGTGCGCGCCGTCAAGGATCACAGAAGGATTGTTCTGCACAGCCTCAAAGCGGCACGGCAGCGCTGCATTTTCTGCGCCTTTTTCAACAAAATCCTTTTTAATCCCTATCGCCATTCCAACAGCCTTTGCAAGCTCTTCATTCCTCTTTTTGTAATCGCCGGCGGCTTTCACAGCGTTGAATGGCACTCCGGCCTTTTCGCACCTTTCCCTGAAGATGGCCAGCAGCTCAGGCCTCCTTTCAGCTGTGAAAAATACTGAGCCGCTTTTTATTATCCCGGCCTTGTCCCTTGCTATCTTTTCAAGGGTATCTCCGAGCACATGCGTGTGGTCATAGCCTATGTTTGTGATTGCAGCTGCTGCAGGAGGCGGAATGACATTGGTGGCATCATATGACCCACCCAATCCAACTTCAATCACAGCCCAGCTGCAACCCTTCCGTTTGAAATATTCCAGGGCAAGCGCGAAAAACGCCTCAAAATATGAAGGCCCGCCGTAAGGGGATTCCTTGTATGCCTCCTCTATGCTGGGCTTTAAGTAATCAGCAAGCCCTGCAAATTCGGCCGGGGAAATAAGCAGGTTATTAACCTTTATCTTTTCGATGGAGGTTGTGGCGAAGGGTTTTGTGAACAACCCTGCATTCTCCCCGCTTGCAACAAGCATGGAATGGGCCATTGAGCAGACGGAGCCTTTGCCTGCAGTGCCGCCTATGTGTATGTATTTCATTCCCTTTTCAGGATTCCCTATCATATCCAAAAAGCTGCTCATCCTCTTCAGGTATATCTCCGGATTCCTCCTATTCTCTCCGTATTTCTTCTCAGCCCTTTCCGCAAGGCTTTCGAGGCAGCGCACAGCCCTGAAATATCTTTCAAAGGAAGCCATCTTAGATATTGCCTGCGTATAAATAACCCGTTCAAATAATATCGGAAAGGCATGGACAGGGTTGTGATAAAGGATCTCAGGCTGGAATGCAGGGTGGGGGTCGCGGAAGAGGAGCGCAAAAGGGGGCAGCAGCTGCTTGTGGATGTTGAGATTTTCCGCGGGCTGAGGGAGGCCGGCAGGGAGGACAATATCGGGAAAACAGCAGACTACTATAATGTTTCCCTTCTTATCGAAAAGGCGCTGAATGGCAGGGAATTCAGATTGATAGAAGCTGTTGCGGAAACCATAGCAGAATCCGTGCTGCAGCAATTTAATGCGGAAAGGGTGAATGTGAGGGTGAAGAAGCCCGCCGCTCTGAAGAATGCAGGATATGCTGCGGTTGAGATAACAAGGGGGAGGAGGTGAAACGGCAGCTGGAGCGGAAGTCTGCAAAGTTACAGAAGCGCGAAAGGCTGGAGATGGGCTTAAACAAACTCCAGCATCTCGGAAAGCCTTGAAATAGCCTGCTTCCCGTTGTTGAGGACAGGCTCCCCGTGGCCCGGCAAAATGACTTTCACATCCAGCCCCTTGAGCTTCTCGATGGACTCGTGCAGCTGCTCCTCATCCCCTCCAGGGAGGTCTGTCCTCCCGACACCATCGCTAAAAACCGTATCGCCGCTTACCAGTATCCTGTTCTTCCGGTCATACAGGCATATGGAGCCGGGGGTGTGGCCGGGCGTGTGTATCACTGTGAATGAGTATTTTCCCACGGCAATGACATCACCTTCTCTGAGCTTCCTGTGCACCTTCATGGGCTTCAGCTTCCCGTCGAAAAAATCAGCCACACTGGCCTGCGCATCCCCCTTCTCCACTATATCCGCATCCTTCTCATGCACTGCAATCTGCGCGTTGAGGAAATAGCCGTTGCCCCCTATGTGGTCGAAGTGGCCATGCGTGTTTATCACCTGCTTTATGTCCGCTAAACTCTTTTTCTGCGTTTTAAGCAGCGGTATGAGCCTCGTGAAGTTCATGCCCGTCCCGGAATCGATAGCTGTGTCCCCTATCAGATAGATGTTCGAATCGCTGTCCGACAGCCTGAACATCACGATGTCCCCTATGCGCTTGATCATACACCTCATCCCTTTGTTTTAGTGTATGCAGCCAAAGGATATATATCTTTGTGGTTGCCGCATATAATTCTCTCCCTACAGCCGTGGTTATTCGGGAGGACAGGCTATTTACCGAAAAGGCTCTTGAGCAGGAATAGTGTATTAGCAGGCCTTTCCGCCAGCCTCCTCATGAAATACGGGTACCACTCTGTGCCGTACAGAAGGTATACCCGTGTCGGATGCCCGCTGCCGGCAAGCGCCCTGAGCACATTCCCATGTATCCCGTGCAGCATCTGGAACTCATACCTCTCCTTGGGGAAGCCGGCTTCCTTTATAAGCTCAAGGGCATATCTTATGAGACTTGGGTCATGACTCGCAATGGCTATCCTTGATTCCTGCGGATATTCTCCTGTAATACCCATTTTGAGTATCTC
>CAYUWT010000078.1:0-5459 GCA_964448625.1 uncultured archaeon | reverse complement strand
GCTGAGCTCCTCGGAAACGCGGACGTTTCGCATCTACAAGTTGCGAGGAGGTCGCTATACTGAAGGGCGCAGGGTGCTTTCAGCAGCAGCAGGGCATGCTGAAAGGCTTGCAGGCAGGGAGATGATGGAAGCTGTTGAAAAACTTGCCGAAATGCTGAAGGACAGGGAGCACATATTCGTCATAGGGCGGGGCATGCAGCACGCCAACGCGCTCGAGACAGCGCTCAAGATAAAGGAGGTCAGCTATATCCATGCGGAGGGCTTTGCCGGAGGGGAGTTAAAGCACGGCCCCATAGCGCTTATAGAGCGCAACACCCCATGCATTGTTCTTGTTGACCGTGAAACCAAAGACCAGATACTTTCCAACGCCATGGAAATAAAGTCCCGGGGGGGGTTCATCATAGGGGTTGCCCCGGAGAGCAACGAGATATTCGACTTCTGGCTGCAGGTTCCGGGCTCATTCGCCTGCCATGTAATACCCATGCAGCTGCTCGCATACAGGCTTGCGGTGCTGAAAGGATTAGACCCTGACAGGCCCCGCAACCTTGCGAAGGCTGTTACTGTGAAATGAGGATGTTTGGGCATGAAATCCGTTGTTGTTATCGGAGGCGGGACAGGGAGCTACACAATACTCAGGGGCCTCAAGAATTACAATCTCAAAATCACCGCAATAGCCACGATGTTCGATTCCGGGGGCAGCACAGGCATGCTGCGCGATGAGTTCGGCATCCTGCCTCCCGGCGACATAAGGCGCTGTCTTGTCGCGTTAGCGGATGAGAGGGAGGATATACTGAGAAGCCTTTTCATGTTCAGGTTTGAGGATAAAAGCTCGCTGAAAGGCCATTCCTTCGGCAACCTGTTTCTCGCAGCGCTTACTAAAATAACCGGAAGCGAGACGGAAGCTATAAAGGCAGCCTCGCGCATACTCAGGATTAAAGGGACGGTCCTGCCGGTTTCCACAGACAAGGCAGACCTCTGCGCTGAGCTTGAGGACGGCAGCACCGTAAGGGGCGAGGCCAACATAGACATACCAAAGCACGACCCTTCCATGAGGATTAAAAGGCTTTACCTCTCCCCCGCTGCGAAGGCTGCACGCGAGGCGAAGGATGCCATACTCAGTGCGGACATGATAATCCTAGGCCCGGGAGACCTTTACACCTCAGTCATCTCAAACCTTGTTGTTGAAGGCATCCCCGAAGCAATACGCAGGAGCAGGGGGATGAAGGTATATGTGTGCAACCTCATGACAAAGAAGGGCGAGACAACGGGATACGATGCGGCGATGCATGCGGAAGAGATAGCAAAGTATCTCGGAATGGTCCCGGATGCTGTTATATTCAATACTGGGAGGGGCCCGAAGGGCCTGCTGGATAAGTATGCAAAGGATGGCTCATACCCTGTCGCTTTCGCCAGCAGCGCCAAGGAATTTGCAGGAAAAGTGATATGCTCCGACCTTATTGGAAAGGAGATGATAAGGCACGACCCCGCAAAGCTCGCTGCGATTATATACAGACTCGCACACAGCCCGGTGCTGGTTTTCGACCTCGATGACACGCTTTACAGCAGGAGCGGGCAGCTTGATTCCGGACTGAAGAACCTCCCAAATATAAAACCCTTCGATGGCGTGAAAAGGCTTCTTTCAGGCAATATGCTCACAAAGATACTTGTTTCCCGCGGTGAGAGGGAATTGCAAATGGAAAAGCTGCGGATTCTGGGACTGGAGGGATACTTTGATGAAGTGCATATTTGCCCGATAGATAGCGGAAAAAAGGATATTTTCAGTGATATTGAGCAGAGGTATGCAGACAGAAGTATAATTATAGTTGGCAACAGAATAGACAGCGAGATAAGATATGGCAACCAGCTTGGGCTTGTGACAGTGCTGCTGAAGCACGGCTATTACGCCAAGCTGAAGCCCAAAGACAGGTTTGAGAAGCCAGCATTCACAATAAATGCGTTCAGCGGCATTTTCAAGGTTCTGGAGAAGATAAATGAATTACATTAAGACGGCAATAAGATGCGCGCAGGAAGGCGGAGGGGTTGCCCTTGATGGCTTCGGCAGGGCAAAGAAGATAAGGCGCAAGAGCCCTAACCAGCTTGCCACGGAGTTCGATGTGCTTGCTGAAAAGAAAATACGGGAAATAATCAAGAAGGAATATCCGGAGCATTCTGTTTTTGGCGAGGAGCTCGGAAAGGAAGGCAGAGGTGAATATGTCTGGCTCATAGACCCCATTGATGGGACGCATAACTTCATACACGGGATACCTCTTTTTGCCACATCCGTTGCACTGGCAAAAAATCGCGTTGTGCTGTGCGGAGCCATACATGCTCCATTCTCAGGCGAAACGTTCTGGGCTGGAAACGGAAAAGGGGCGTGGCTGAACGGCAGCAGAATATGGTGCTCAAACAAAGATAACCCGGATGAATGCATGCTGCTGCATGGAACCAATTTCCGCCTCTCCCCCAAAATGGCAAAAGCCTTCCCATATATTGCAAAAAGATTCAGGCATGTGAGAATGCTGGGCAGTGCTGCCCTTTATCTCGCTTATGTTGCAGCCGGAAGGGCAGACATTGCGCTCGACTTCGGGATAAGGCCTTACGATATAGCAGCGGGCTGCCTCATCGCGCAGGAAGCCGGCTGCAGAATAACAGACTTCAGGGGGGAAGAATGGTCTTATAACTCAAGCGGGATTATATGCTCAAACAAAAATCTTTATCCGAAGATGCTTAAGATAGTGCAGGAATCTTTATGCAGGCAATAATACTTGCAGCGGGGGAGAGCAGCAGGTTTTCACCGCTAAACGGGAAACATAAAGCCTTGTTCAGGCTGATGGGAAAGAGCCTTATAGAATGGACTGTTGGAAGCGTAATTGAAGGTGGCATTAAAGATATAATAATAGTTGAAGGAGGGGGAAGGGATATCCACCCATCCATAAAAAAGCCTCGTGGCGCAAGGATACATTTTGCAACGCAACAGAAACCCCTCGGGATGGCAAACGCATTGCAGCATTGCAGGAAGCATATAAAGGACCGCTTTTTCCTTTTGCACCCCTACCATTTCTATGCTGCGGAGCTCATATCCCTGCTGAAATCGGTGAAGGGCGCTGATGCGGTGCTGCTGGGCAAAAAGACTGCCCGGCCCAGGGATTACGGAATTATGAGGCTTTCCGGCAATAAGGTTGAGGAGATTATCGAGAAGCCAAAAGTAAAGGCCGGCAACACAAGGGTTGTAGGAGCCTATCTGCTTGGGGCTGATATTTTTGATTATATTGGCAGGGTAAGAGAAAGCATGTACTCCTTCGAGGAGGCCCTTTCCCTCTATTGCGCGGAAAACACAGTGAAAGCGGCTGTCACAAAGAGGGAAATACCCTCGGTGAAATACCCGTGGGACATGCTTGCAGCTGCAAGGCTTCTCCTGAAGGCAAAGGCAAGGAAAACCCCGATGAGGGACGACATAGCAACAGGCCACAACGTTGTCATTGAAGGGAAGGTTTTCATAGGCAGGAATGTGAGGATTTATGAGAATGCGGTTATACGCGGGCCCGCTTACATAGGGGACAACTGCATTATAGGGAACAATGCGCTTGTGAGGGAAAGCATACTCGAGGAAGATGTAACCATAGGGGCGAACAGCGAGGTTGCACGCTCCGTATTCTCCAAGGGCTGCAGAGCTCACTCCGGCTATTTCGGGGACAGCGTTTTTGGGGAAGGCTGCAGGATAGGGGCGGGCTTCATCTCCGCAAATGTGAGGCTTGACAGGAGGGATGTGAATGCCATTGTGAAAGGGGAGAAAGTCCGCACAGGTCTCAAATCCTTGGGAGCTATATGCGGAGGCAGGGTGATGTTCGGAGTGGGCGCAAGGACCATGCCCGGCGTCATGATAGGCAGCGGGGCAGTTATAGGGCCCGGCGTTATTGTAAGGGAAAACGTGCAAGAGAAAACAAAGGTTATATAAGAGCCCTCCACAAATAATTAACCAATGGCTGGTTTAGAGCTGTCCCAGTTCCAGCTGCCCGGAGGCTACGGAGACATTTATAATTTTGCCACGCAGGGCGGCGTTACCGACTGGGTAAGCATTGGAACAGGTCTCATATTGTCCACCATAATAGGCGGCCTCGTGCTGGTCGCAATCCTTGCGATAGCTGGCAGGGAATGGCATGAGGGCATACATCCATTGCGGGCTTTCTTTGTCGTGCTTATAATCAACGTAATAAACTTCTTTGGGATACTGAACATTTTCTCCGGAGGCGGCTATTTGCTGCTGATTCTGCCCCTTGTGATATGGATAATACTGCTCAAGGTCTTTTTCATGGGCATGGCAATGAAGCACGTGCTTATACTAGCCGTAATCTCCTATATAGTAACACTCGTTGTAGTTCCGCCGCTTGTCGGGATGTTCTCGGGCTTTTTGCGCTTCTGATTCTGAAAAGCTCAAAAATATTACAGCCTAAAAAGACAAAACAAACAGGCTTACTTCTTGGCCTGCTCCTTTATCTCTTCTTTCTTTTCCTTCTTCCTTTCAGATTTCTCTTCCGTCTTGAGCTCCTTCTGCAGCTTCATCTCATCCAGCTCAAGCCACACCACAAAAAGCCCTATGAGTATGAGGAACGGCGGGATAAAGCCTGTCACAAGGTCAAAGAAATTTCCAAGCCAGTCTATATTGCCAAGGTTGTATTTGCCCACCATTATATCCGGCACAAGCTGCGGCATGCCTGCCGAGTCCAGGAACAATCCAAGACCGACAAGTATGAGTATGGCACCGACAATGATTTTTATGAATGCGTCCATCCAATCACCAGAAATATGTTCATTATTGAACCGAAGATTTAAATACATAACCTTTTCTTTTGGGAAAAGAAAACCGCCTACAAAATTTGAAGGTTTAAATACAAAGGAAGTTAATGTTGATGTGAACTGATGGCTATGCACGAGCATTTAAGGGAGCTGTGGAAGAAGCCGACGGAAGGGCTGGAGGAGCTCTGGAAAGGCAGGCTTATAGCTTACAGGAGCCAGCCTGTTGTGTTCAGGGTCGGGCATCCCACACGGCCTGACAGGGCAAGGGCTGCGGGTTACAAGGCGAAGCAGGGATTCATTGTCGCAAGGGTGAAGGTCAAGAAGGGGAAGCGCAAGAGGCCGAAACCGATGGGAGGCAGAAAACCGCACAGCGCAGGCCGCTTCTTCTCGCTTGCCACAAGCAAGCGCGTTGTCGCTGAACAGAAGGCTGCAGACAAATACCCCAACATGGAGGTCATAGGCAGCTACTACCTTGCGGAAGACGGGACACACAGGTGGTTCGAGGTTGTGCTTGCAGACCCTTCCCATCCCTCTGTGGCAAAGGGCAGAGAAACAGCGTGGATATCAGGGGCAACTCCCGGAAGGGCTTACAGGGGCATGACAGCTGCTGGCAGGAAATCAAGGGGTCTTCTCTTCCCATTCTCGATGAAAATGCTCTCTTGGAA